>JACDBE010000311.1 GCA_013695075.1 Acidimicrobiia bacterium | reverse complement strand
ATGTCCCTGGTGGCCCGGGCCGCCATCCGGGACACCGGCACCCGCAGCGACTCGTGGACATCGGGGGTCTGCAGCCCGAAGAAATGGGCGTGGCACTCCCACAGCCCAGGGAGGACAGCGGGCACCTCCACCGGGTCGCCGTCGCCGGCGGGGGCGGACGCCGTCGCTCCGACATAGCTGATGGTGGGCCCGTCGAACACCACCGACCCGTGGTCGATGGGCTCGCCCCGCCCGGGGATGAGGACATCGGCATCAATGCGAACCGTCATGCCCGGCGAGGGTAGCTTCGGCTTCGGTCCCGGGCGGCAAACCCTGAGCGAGTTGCCTCGCTATGCGTGGTCACTCGCTCAAAGTTTGCAGAATTCCAGCCTGAGTCCGGTAGTAATTTGCGGGCTCGCATGGAGCCCACGTACGACCCCAAGCAGGTCGAGGCGCGCTGGTATCCGGTGTGGGAGCAGGCCGGCGCCTTCCGCCCCGAGATCAATCCGGACGGCGCCCCGTTCTCGATCGTCATCCCGCCGCCCAACGTCACCGGGGTGCTCCACATGGGCCACGCCCTCAACATGTCGCTCCAGGACGTGATCGTGAGACGCAAGCGTATGCAGGGATTCGCCGTGCTGTGGCTGCCCGGCACCGACCACGCCGGGATCGCCACCCAGAACGTGGTGGAACGGGAGCTCGCCGCCGAGGGTTTGACCCGTCACGACCTGGGCCGAGAGGCGTTCGTGGAGCGGGTGTGGGCCTGGAAGGCGGCATCCGGCGGTCGCATCACCGACCAGATCCGCCGCATGGGCTTCTCCACGGACTGGACCAGGGAACGCTTCACCCTCGATGCCGGGCTCAGCGTGGCGGTGCGGGAGGTGTTCGTCAGCCTCTATGAGGACGGGGTGATCTACCGGGGGCGCCGCATCATCAACTGGTGTCCCCGGTGCCGCACCGCGCTGTCAGACATCGAGGTGGAGCACGAGGACACCGTGGGCGGGCTGGTGTCGATCCGCTACCCGCTGGCCGACGACACCGATGCCGCACCGGGCGGTGGGATCGTGGTAGCCACTACGCGGGCGGAGACCATGCTGGGGGACACCGGGGTTGCGGTCCATCCCGACGATGACCGCTACCGACACCTGGTGGGCCGCACCGTGGTGCTGCCACTGCTGGGCCGGGTCATTCCCATCGTCGCCGACGAGGCCGTCGATCCTGCGTTCGGGACCGGGGCGGTCAAGGTGACCCCGGCGCACGATCCGCTCGACTTCGACATAGCCTCCCGGCACGGGCTCGACCCGGTGGTGGTCATCGACGAGGCGGGCACGATCACGGCCGCCGGGGGAGCCTTTGCCGGTATGGACCGGATGGCGGCCCGAGCCGCCGTCAAGGCGGCCCTTACCGAGCAGGGCCTCCTGGTTGGTGTCGAGGAGCACCGCCACGCCGTCGGGCACTGCTCTCGCTGTCGCACCGTGGTGGAGCCGTTGCTATCGCTGCAGTGGTTCGTGGCGATGACCCCGCTGGTGGGCCCGGCGATCGAGGCGGTGACCGGCGGTGCCAGCCGCTTCGTTCCCGCTCGGTGGCGCAACGTGTACGTGCCGTGGATGGAGAACCTGCGCGACTGGTGCATCAGCCGCCAGCTGTGGTGGGGTCATCGCATCCCCGCCTGGTACTGCGACGCCTGCGACGAGACCATCGTCTCCCGACACGACGTGACTGCCTGTCCCTCCTGCGGTGGTGCGGTGCGGGCCGAGGAGGACGTGCTCGACACCTGGTTCTCTTCGGCGCTGTGGCCCTTCTCCACCCTTGGCTGGCCGGAGAAGACCAACGACCTGGCCCGCTACTACCCGACGGATGTTCTCGTCACCGGGTTCGACATCATCACCTTCTGGGTGTCGCGCATGCTGATGACCGGGATGCGGTTCATGGGCGACAAGCCGTTCTCCGACATCGTCATCCACGGGCTGGTCCGCGCCGCCGACGGCCGCAAGATGTCGAAGAGCGCCGGTAACGCCCTCGACCCGCTGGACCTGGCCGATCGCTACGGGGCCGACGCCGTCCGGTTGGCGCTGGTGCGGTCGGCGGCGCCGGGCCACGACATCCCGCTCAATGAGGACTGGATCGACGCCGGGCGTCGCTTCGGCAACAAGCTGTGGAACGCGGTGCGCTTTGCCGTCGAGCACGCCTCCGTCGGCCTGGTACCCGCCACCGGCGGCTACCCCACCGACCCCGGCCCCGAGGACGCCTGGATCCTGGGGAGGCTGGCCCAGGTCGCCGCCGCGTACGACACCCAGCTCGACCAGTACCGCTTCTCCGACGCCGCCACCACCCTGTACAACTTCGCCTGGTCGGAGGTGTTCGACTGGTACCTGGAGATGGCCAAGCCGCTGCTGGCCGGGGACGGGGCGGCGACCACCAGAGCGACTCTGGGGGTGGTGCTGCGCGACCTGCTCTCCCTGTTGCACCCGATCGTCCCCCATGTGACCGAGGAGCTGTGGGCCGAGCTGGGCGACGGTTCCCTGCTGATCACCGCGCGTTGGCCCGAACCACCGGCGGTGGCGGCGCCCGACGGGATGGCCGAGCTGCACGGGATCGTCACCGAGCTCCGCCGCTTCCGTGCCGACCATGCCCTCGGCGGTCGCCACCTCGACGTCCGGCTCGACGCTCCGGGGGGACTGGCGGCGCCGTGGTGGCGCTCCCAGCTGGCGGCGCTGGGGCGGGTCACGGTCATCGAAGGGGTGGGCGGCACCGACGGGATCGGCGGCGACGGAGGCGGCTCGGCGCGGCTGATCGCCGGCCGGGTGTCGGTACATGTTCCCATGGCCGGCGTCGTCGACCTGGCCGTGGAGCGGCCCCGGCTGGAGAGAGCCATCGCCGACAGCGAGGCGCTGCTGGCGGCGTCGGAGCAAACGCTGGCCAACCCCGCCTTCCGGGAACGGGCGCCGGCGGCGGTGGTGGCCAAGGAGGAGGCGAAGCGGGCCGAGTTCGTCGCCGCCATCGACCGACTCCGCTCCCAGCTCGCCGGGATCGGTTGAGCGGTGATCGGGCTCATCGACACCAGGGCCGAGGCGGTGGCCTTCCTCGACGACCGCATCGACCGCGGCGTCAACCCCGGGCTGGAACGGATCGCCGGGCTCCTAGAGCTGATGGGCGACCCGCACCGGGATCTGGCCATCGTCCATGTCGCCGGTACCAACGGCAAGACCACCACGGTGCGGCTGGTCACCGCCATCCTCGCCGCCCACGGGCTCACCATCGGTTCGTTCATCTCACCCCACCTGGAGCGGGTGGAGGAGCGGTTCGCCATCCGTGGGGTGCCCCTCGACGAGGACCGCTTCGTCGCCGCCGTCGCCGACGTGGCCCCGTTCGTCGAAGCCTTCGAGCAGCGCCACGGGGTGGGGATCACCTACTTCGAGTTGACCACCGCCATTGCGTTTGCGGTGTTCGCCAGCCACGCCGCCGACGTCGGCGTGGTCGAGGTGGGGATGGGGGGGCGGTGGGACGCCACCAACGTGGTGGAGGCCGATGTGTCGGTGATCACCGGCATCTCCCTGGACCACACCGGCTGGCTGGGGGAGACCATCGCCGAGATCGCCGCCGAGAAGGCCGCCATCCTCAAGCCGGGCGGCCGGTTGGTGACCGGGCCCTTGCCCGCCGCCGCCGATGGCGCCGTCACCGCGGCGGTGGCCGCCACCGAGTCGCAGTGGCTTCGCGCCGGCGAGCACTTCGCCGCCGCCGACGTGAGCCAGGCCGTCGGCGGCTGGGTGACCGACGTCGACGGAATCTTCGACCGATACGAGGGGATCTTCCTCCCTTTGCACGGCCGGCACCAGGTGGATCATCTCGCCACTGGGGTCGCCACCTGCGAGGTCTTCCTCGGCCGGGCCCTCGATCATGACGCGGTGCTGGCGGCGGCGGCGGCGGCCTCGTCGCCGGGAAGGCTCGAGGTGATGGGCCGCAACCCGCTGGTGCTGATCGACGGCGCCCACAACGTTGAGGGGCTGGAGGGTCTGGCGAGGGCGCTGACCGACGAGTTCCCCCCGGGGCGGCGGATCCTGGTGGTCGGCTTCGGCGGGGACCGGGACCCGGGGAGCCTCCTGGCTCCGCTGGCCGGGCTGGTCGACTGCGTGGTGGTCACCGCCGCCGCCGATGGCAAGGCGCTCGTCACCGCCCAGGTGGCTGCCGCCGCCGAGGCGGTGTTCGGCGGCGAGGTCCCGGTGGAGACGAAAACCCCGGTGGCCGCCGCCGTTGCCGTAGCCCTCACCGCCGCCGGCGGCGGCGACATGGTGGTGATCGCCGGCTCGCTGTACGTGGTTGGTGAGGCCCGCACCGCCCTCACCCCGACCACCCCCTGACCGCGGGCCAGAGGACGCGGTTACCATCCCGGGCCCTCTCTACCTGAGGTGCGATGGCGATCGAGCGGACGTTTTTGATGGTGAAACCAGACGGGGTTGCCCGCGGGCTGGTCGGTGACATCATCTCCCGCTTCGAGCGCAAGGGCTTGACCCTGGAGCAGGTCCGCATGGTGACCATCGACGAGGAGCTGGCGCGGCGCCACTACGCCGAGCACGTCGACAAAGGTTTTTTTCCCGAGCTGCTGTCGTTCATCACCAGCGGTCCGGCGGTGGCCATGGCCTGGTCGGGCGAGTCTGCAGTGGCTGTTGGGCGCACCCTGATGGGCCCCACCGATCCCGCCGTCGCCCCGCCGGGGACCATACGCGGTGACTACGGCACGGTGGTGACGCAGAATCTGGTGCACGGCTCGGACTCATCCGACAGCGCCACCCGCGAGTTGGCGATCTTCTTCCCCTGAAGCCAAACTTCACAGCCTTCAACTGGTGGTTCAGGGAGGCGGGCCGTCCCCCCGGACGCCGGCCGATCGATCACACCTAGACTGCCGCCACCCCATGGCGGATTCCATGCTCAACTCCATTTTCTCTGTTGCCGGCCGCGACATGGCCATCGACCTCGGCACCGCCAACACCCTGGTCTTCGTGCGCGGCGTCGGCATCGTGCTCAACGAGCCTTCTGTGGTAGCCATCAACACCCGGGACAACCGCCCCCTCGAGGTAGGCATGGAGGCCAAGCGGATGATCGGGCGCACCCCGTCGTACATCCAGGCGATCCGGCCGCTACGGCACGGGGTAATCGCCGATTTCGACATCACCGAAAAGATGCTGCGCTATTTCATCGACAAGGTGCACAACCGGCGCCTGTCTGCTCGGCCCCGGATCGTCATCTGCGTCCCCTCCGGTATTACCGCGGTGGAGCGACGCGCTGTCGAGGAGGCGGCCTACCACGCCGGCGCCAGGCGGGCATACACCATCGAGGAGCCGATGGCGGCCGCTATCGGGGTGGGGTTGCCGGTACACGAACCGGCTGGCTCCATGGTGGTCGACATGGGTGGCGGCACCACCGAGGTGGCGGTCATCTCGCTGGGCGGCATCGTGGTGTCGCGCAGCATCCGCATCGGTGGCGACGAACTCGACGAGGCCGTCATCTCCTGGGTCAAGAAGGAATACAACGTGATGCTGGGCGAGCGCACCGCCGAGCAGGTGAAGATGGCCATCGGGTCGGCGTGGCCGTACAGCGAGGAGCCCGCCGCCGAGGTGCGCGGCCGGGACCTCATCAGCGGCCTCCCCAAGACGATCGTCCTGTCCAGCTCCGAGGTGCGCGAGGCCATCGAAGAGCCGGTGCAGTCCATAGTCGACGCCGTCAAGTACACCCTCGACAAGACACCACCCGAACTGGCGGCAGACATCATGGACCGCGGCATCGTGCTCACCGGAGGCGGCGCCCTGCTGCGCGGCCTCGACATGCGGCTGGCCAGTGAGACCGGGATGCCCATCGTCACCGCCGATCGGCCGCTGCAGTCGGTGGTGCTCGGTTCCGGGGCGTGCCTCGAGGAGTTCGACGTGCTCGGCGTCGTGCTCTCCTCGAGCGGTCGCGCCTGACGCCGCCAGGACCGGTGGACGAAAGCGAGTTAGATGCTCCCATTCCGTCGCTTCGAGCGTTCCACCACCCTGTTCGTCGGGTTGGTGATGCTGTCGTTCCTCATCGCCACCTTCGACGTGCGCTCCGACGGGACCGGGCTGGGGGCGATGATGCGCACCGGCGCCCAATCGCTGTTCGCCCCGGTGCAGCAGCTGGCCACCGCCGTCACCAGACCGGTGGCCGGGTTCATCGACGGCATCTCCAACATCGCCGGGCTCCGCGACGAACTAGAGGCGACCCGCGCCGAGAACGACCTGCTGCGCCAGCAGCTGCTCGACGTGCAGAGCACCGAGAACCGGCTCACCGAGCTGGAGCGGATCCTCGATCTGGAACCGCCCATCGATGCCGCCACGGTGGCGGCCCGCATCTCCTCACTGGCTCCCACCGAGTTCGATCACATCCGCTGGATCGACCGGGGGACCGAGGATGGCATCGCCCTGGGGCAGGCGGTGATCGACGAGGACGGGCTGGTGGGACGGATCGACTTCGTCGCCGACCGCTCGGCCCGGGTACGCCTCATCACCGATCCGCGCAGCGGGGTAGGGGTGCGGGACCTCGGCACCAACGAGACCGGGTGGATCGAGGGTAGGGGCGCCGGGCCCCTCGAGCTGAAGATGTTCAGCACCACCAAACCGGTGCAGGAGGGTGACCGGCTCGTCACCGACGGGACCCGGTTCCCCCCCGGGATCCCCGTGGGGATCATCACCGAGTCGGCAGAGGCGGTGGCCGGCTTCGCCCTCATCACCAGCGTCGATCCCGCTATCAACCTGGCCGAGCTCGACTTCGTCAAGGTGGTGGTCGGCTGGTCCCCCCTCGACGCCGTCGTCGACCCCGACACCGGAGAGGTGGTTGACGTCCCCCTCGCCCCGGTGACGGTCGAGTGAACCTCCGCCCGGTTACCCTCTCGATCCTGCTGGTGTTCGTCGCCGTGGTGATCCAGACCACCATGTTCGGCACCGGGCGGGTGCAACCGTTCGGCGCCGCACCGATGCTGGTCCTGGCGGTGGTGGTGGCCTGCGTGCGCTACCTGGACAGCGAACCCGCCCTCCTCCTCGGCTTCACCGCCGGGCTGCTCCTCGACCTGCTCGGCGGCTCCCCGCTCGGCCTGTGGGCGATGGTTCACGTCGTGGTCGCCTACCTCACCCTCAGGCTGCGCCACCGCGCCGACTCGGCGGTCCCCCTGGTGGCGGTAGGGATCTTCCTGCTGGCGGTGCTGGCCCAGACGTTGTTCCTGGTGGCGAGTACCCTCTTCGGGCAGTCGCTCCTCAGCAGCTCGGGCCTGGTGATGTTGATCCTGCTTCCCGCCGCCTACACCGTGATCGCCGCCGCCGCCGTGATGCCGACCGCCAGCTGGCTGCTGCGGGAGCGCACGGTGAGGACGTGGGTGCGATGAGCACCGGTGCCCGCCTCGCCGTGCTCGGCGTCCTCTTCCTCGCCCTGTTCAGCGTGTTGACCCTGCGGCTGTGGACGGTGCAGGTAACGGCGTCCACCGAGTATCAGATCCTCGCCGAGAACAATCAGGTGCGGGTGGTGGAGACCCCTGCGCCGCGTGGCGAGATCCGCGACCGTCAGGGTCGGCTGATGGCGGGCACGCAGCCGGCGCTGGCCGCCGTGCTCGACGGGGCGCTGGTTCCCGACGAGGACGATCCCGACGAGCCGGACTTCATCCAGCGGCTGTCAGCCCTCACCGGCATCGCCGCCGATGAGGTGCGCCATGCCGTCGCCGACGCCAGGACCCGGGCCGATCGCATCACCCTGGTCGAGGAGCTGTCTGACGAGCAAGCCCTCCGCCTCGTGGAGTACGAGGAGGACTTCCCCGGGGTGTCGGTGCTACCCCAGCCGGTGCGCATCTATCCCGAGGCGGTGCTCGGCGGCCACCTCGTCGGGTACATCGGCGACCCTAACGAGGACGACATCGCCAAACCGGGTATCAGCCCCACAGACCGGGTGGGCCGAGCCGGCGTGGAACGCCAGTACGACGACGACCTGCGGGGCACCCCGGGCATCATCAAGTACCGCATCGACGCCCAGCAGAACGTGCTCGAGGTGGTCGGCGAGCAGCCACCGGAGGCCGGTGACAACCTGATCCTCACCGTCGACCTCGATGTGCAGCGCATCCTGGAGGACTCGCTGATGAAGGGTCTACGGGCCGCCCGCGACGACTACCAGGCCGATTGCGACCCGGCTACCGACCCCCGTTGCCCGGTGCGGGCGGTGGGGGTGGTGCTCGACGCCACCGACGGCGCCGTGGTGGCCATGTCGTCGGTCCCCGGTTACGACCCCAATCTCTTCGTCGACGGGGTGAGCCAGAGGGAGTGGGACCGGCTCTCCGAGCTTGCGGTGTTCAACAACTTCGCCATCCAGGGCGAGTACGCCCCGGCGTCGACGTTCAAGTCGGTGGCCTACGTGCTCGCCCTCGAGGAGCGGATCTACGCCCTCGAAGGCGAGGCCCAGGTCAACGATGCCACCTACTTCTGTGACGGCCAGCTGGAGTTCCGCTTCACCGACGGCAGCCCCCAGGTGCTCAACGACTGGACCTCCACCGGTCACGGCGACGTCGACCTGCACACCGGGTTACAGACATCCTGCGACCTGTACTTCTGGCAGATCGCCCTCAACATCTGGACCAACCGCAGCAGCACCGAGGGCGGGACCATCGCCGAGGACCTGCTCCAGCAGTGGGCACGCCGGTTCGGCTTCGACGAGCCCACCGGGGTCGATCTCCCCTTCGAGCAGGGCGGGCTGATCCCGGACCGGGAGTGGTTCGAGCGGGCCCAGGTGGAGAGCCCGGGGCTGGTGCGGGACGGCCCCTGGACCGGCGGTGACGTCCTCAACGCCGTCATCGGCCAGGGCTCGGTGCTGGTGACACCGCTGCAGCTGGCCAACGCCTACGCCGCCATGGTCAACGGCGGCACGCTGTGGCAGCCCCGGGTGGTCGACGCCGTGGTCGACGAGGCAGGCGAGGTGGTGCGGCAGATCGCTCCGGAGGCGATAGGTCACATCGACCTGTCGCCGCAGTCGGTGGCCTTCCTCCGCCAGGACCTGCACCAGGTGATCAACGGACCGACGGGCACCGCCCGGAGCGCCTTTGCCGATTTCGGCGAGGGCGTCGACCTGGTGGGTGGCAAGACCGGCACCGCCGAGGTCATCAAGGGCGAGACCGCCGAGGAAGACGTTGACACCGCGGTGTTCACCGGGGTGGTTCCCATCGACGATCCCCGCTACGTGGTGGTCATCGTCATCGAACGCGGCGGCAGCGGCGGGCAGATCGCCGCCCCCACCGCAATCCCGGTGCTCCAGTACCTGCTCACCGGCACCACCACCGGGTCCGAGATCGAGGTGGGGTCGGGGGAGACGGACTGATGGCCATCACCAGTGCCCGACCCCTCGGATTGCTGCAGCGGGAGCGGGCGCTGCGCCCCGACCTGCTGCTGGTGTTGCCCTATCTGGCGCTGGCCGCCTTTGGGGTGCTCATGGTGTACACCGCCTCGGCGCCGCGGCTGTCGGCATCCGGGGCTGACCCCGGGTTCCTCATGAAGCGCCAGGCGGTCTTCGCCGTGGTGGGGATGGTGGTGTTCGTCGTCGCCTCGATGATCGAGAGCAGGCCCCTCAAGGGCAAGGTCCCGCTGATCTACCTGGGGACGCTCGTCCTGCTGCTGTTGGTGCTGACCCCGCTGGGGGCATCGCGGCTGGGCGCCAACCGATGGATCGAGCTCGGTCCCTTCCAGTTGCAGCCATCGGAGTTCGCCAAGCTGGGAGTGATCTTGGCGCTGGCCGCCCTCCTGTCGGAGTCGGTGGAAGGCCCGCTGCGTTGGCACCACCTGGCTCGAACCGCGGTGCTGATGGGGATCCCGTCGGTCTTGATCTTCCTCCAGCCTGACCTGGGGACGATGCTGGTGTTCGCCTTCATCGCCGCCACGGTGCTGTTCGTAGCCGGGACCACCTGGCGCCAGCTGGTGTTCCTGGTACTGGTAGCGGTGGTGGGCACCATTGGGCTGCTGCAAGCCAACGCCCTCAAGGACTACCAGCTGACCAGGATTGTGGCTTTCATGGACGACACCTCGGACCTGTCAGCCACCGCCAACTACAACCAGGAGCAGAGCGTCACCGCCATCGGCTCCGGCGGCTTCCTCGGCAAGGGGCTCCTCCAGGGCACCCAGACCAACCTCAGCTTCGTGCCCGAGCAGGAGACCGACTTCATCTTCACCGCCGTCGGCGAGCAACTGGGCTTCGTGGGGGCGGTGACGGTGCTCGCCCTGTACCTGGTGCTGATCTGGCGGCTGCTCGTGGCGTCGGCCAACGCCCGCGACCGGTTCTCCCAGCTGCTCGCCGTCGGTGTCGCCGCCCTGATGGTGTTCCACGTCTTCGTCAACGTGGGTATGACGCTGCGCGTGATGCCGGTAACGGGACTTCCCTTGCCGTTCTTGTCAAGCGGCGGCTCGGCGTTCATCGCCATGAGCGCCGCCCTAGGGCTGGGCCATGGGGTGTGGATGCGCCGCTCCCCGGTACCGGGCGAACGCCAACTGTTGTAGCCGGAGGGGGCGGGCCCCCTCCGGATTCGGACGCGGCCTCAGTCGCCGGAGGTTGTCCGGCCGGCAAAGGCGGCCCTCGGGCGGCGTACCGGGTCGCGTCTTGGGGGTAGGCCCGGGAGGGGGGCCTGCCCCCCTCCCCGATATCAGGTGGCGGGTTCTAGGGCTAGCTCTTGTTGGGGGATTTCGCTGGGGTTGTAGCAGCGGCGGCATCTGGCTTGGTAGGCGCCGGTGGCTCCGAGCACCACCAGCTCGTCAGAGGACACCACCCGCTGGGTGAACAGCCCGGGCCCGCCGCAGCGGTGGCAGACGGCAAGCGACTTGGTGACGTACTCCGCCCGCAGCATCAGCTCCGGCATCGGCCCGAACGGGTGTCCCCGGTAGTCCAGGTCGAGTCCAGCGACGATCACCCGCTTGCCGGCACCGGCGAGGAGGGTGGCCGCCCTGACCAGCCCCTGGTCGAAGAACTGCCCCTCGTCGATGCCGACGACCACGGTGCGGTCGGCGACGCTGCCCAGCAGCGTCTTCGAGTCCGGCACCGGCTCCGCCGCCGTCGACAGCCGGGAATGCGACACCACCTCGGTGTCGGCGTAGCGGTCGTCCAGCGTCGGTTTGAACGTCTGGGTGGGCACCCGGGCGATGTGATAGCGGGTGATGCGGCGGATCAGTTCCTCGCTCTTACCGGAGAACATGGGGCCGGCGATCACCTCGATCCAGCCTTGATCCGCCCGCTGCAGCATGATGGCGAGCGTAGCAGCGGCCGATCCCGGATCCCCGGAGACGGCCGGCGGCCGTGCTAACCTCCGATCGGCCGGGTCGCTCTGCACGATCTGGCGAACTCGCTCCTCGGAGACCTTCGAGACTGGCATGTCGGACAGCGTGACGCTCTCTGCTACGGGCATCGTCCTCCTGCTCCCCCCCGTCCTCTCGAGGCTGGCCAGCTTCCTCAGTGGAGCGAACCCTCGCTGCTCGGTGCCGCCGGCATCCCGCCACCTGTCCCGCTGCGCGATGCAGCCCATGAAGGAGTGTTTGCATGTCATTGTTCCGCAAGAGAGCCGCACGGGTCATCCGTCGCGGCGATGCGGCCGAGGATCGGACGATCCGCCAGGTCGGCACGGAGGCGGTCACCGTCCGCAAGTTCTCGGTGCCCGCCACCCCGTCCGCTCCCGCCCGCACCCGCAGCGACGGCGATCGCAGGTCGGCGGGTAGCCGCAGCCCGGGGCGAGCGCGCAGCCGCGCCAACGGTGGCCGCGTCCAGTTGGAGGTCAGCCGGCGGTCGCCGCTGGCGGTGGTGGCGCCGCCCCCGGAGACGGCGCGCAAACAGATGCTGGTGCGCTCCAACCCACACCAGACCCAGATCGTGGTGCTCGAGGGCCCGGTGCTGGTGGAGCACTACGTCGCCCGATCCGACCGCCAATCGCTGGTGGGCAACGTGTACATGGGCAAGGTGCGCAACGTGCTCCCCGGTATGGAGGCCGCCTTCGTCGACTTCGGGGAGGGCAAGAACGGAGTGCTGTACGCCGGTGACGTCAACTACGACGACGCCGAGATCGATGGCAAACGGGCCCGCATCGAGATGGTCCTCAAACCCGGTGATGCGGTGCTGGTGCAGGTGGTGAAGGACGCCATGGGCCGCAAGGGTGCCAGGCTCACCAGCCAGATCAGCCTGGCGGGGCGGTATCTGGTGCTGGCTCCCGACGCCGAGGTCAACGGGATCTCCCGCCGCCTCTCCGACGATGAGCGGCGCCGGTTGCGCGACATCGTGGCCGACATCCGCCCTGAGGGGATGGGGATCATCGTGCGCACCGCCGCCCAGGACGCCACCAAGGAGGACCTCGCCGGCGACGTCGCCCGGTTGGAGGAGGTATGGCAGCACGTCTCCTCCCGCAAGTCCGACGTCACTGCCCCGGCCCTGATCTACGAAGAGCCGCCGCTGGTGCTGCGAGTGATCCGTGAGCACTTCACGAAGGACTTCAAGCGGCTGTTCATCGACAGCGAGGAGGTGCATCACCAGGTGCTCGCCTACCTGGAGAGCACCGAACCCGAGCTGACCGCCAAGGTGGAGCTGTATGCCGACGAGCTGCCGGTGTTCGAACGGTTCCACGTCGAGGACCAGCTGCGCAAGGCGCTGGAACGCAAGGTGTGGTTGCCGTCTGGGGGGCACGTGGTCATCGACCGCACCGAGGCGCTCACCGTCATCGACGTCAACACCGGACGGTTTGTGGGGCACACCAACCTGGAACAGACCGTGCTCCAGAACAACCTGGAGGCTGCCGAGGAGATCGCCCGCCAGCTACGGCTGCGCGACATCGGCGGGATCATCGTCATCGACTTCATCGACATGGAGATCTCCAAGAACCGAGAGGCGGTGCTGCTGCGGCTGCGCGAGCACCTGGCCAAGGACAAGACCCGCACCCAGGTGTTCGAGGTGTCCAACCTGGGTCTGGTGGAGATGACCCGCAAGAACGTGTCGGCCGGGTTGCTGGAGTCCTTCTCCGAGCTCTGTCCCACCTGCAACGGACGGGGGGTGCTCCTCTACGAGGACTCGGCCACCCACGGGATCCCGATGCCCAAGCTGGTGGCGGCCGACCCCTCCTGACGATCGGGGCCGGCGGACCGTGGGCCGGGCCGTCGCCCCGGGCCGCTATGCTGTCACCCGCTCCGGCACCTCGTGACGTCGCGCCACTCGCCCACATCGAGCAGGCGGCGTCACCGCCCGAGCCCACGAAGCAGCGAGGTCACCATGTACGCCATCATCCGCGCCGGCGGCAAGCAGTCGAAGGTCCGCGAGGGCGATGTCATTGACGTCGAACGGTTGCGGGTCACCGAGGGCACCGTCTCCTTCATCCCGCTGCTGGTCGTGGGTGAGGACGGCACGGTGATCTCCGACCGCACCGCATTGGGAAACGCCACGGTCACCGCCGAGGTCCTCGGCGAGCATCGTGGCGACAAGATCGAGGTCTTCAAGTACAAGCCCAAGACGGGCTACCGCCGTCACCAGGGCCACCGCCAGACCTACACCACGCTGCGGGTGACCAGCATCGGCACCGGATCCGATGGGGCGGCCAAGCCCAAGAAGCGCGCCGCCGCGGCCAAGGATGAAGACCGCGCCGCCAAGGATAATGACGGTTCGGTCACCGCGGACACCCCGGTGGCGGACACCGACGCAGCCAGCGAGGAGGGCTGACATGTCCAAGACCAAGGCCGGTGGATCGACCAGGAACGGTCGCGACTCGGCGGCCAAGCGACTCGGCACCAAGGTGTTCGACGGCCAGGCAGTACCGGCCGGCTCGATCCTGGTGCGGCAGCGGGGGACACCCATCCATCCCGGACCGAACGTCGGCCGGGGCAGCGACGACACACTGTTCGCCAAGGTGGACGGCACGGTGCACTTTGGCAGCCGCCGCGGGCGCCGGCTGGTGCAGATCGACGCCGGCTGAGGCTACTCCTCCCCGGATGCGCTGACGTGTTCGTCGACCGCGTCCAAATAGAGGTCAAGGCCGGTGCCGGCGGCGCTGGTGTCGCCTCCTTCCTGCGCCAGAAGGGACGTCCCCGGGGCAAACCTACCGGTGGCTCGGGGGGTCGCGGCGGCGACGTCGTGGTGGTGGCCGATCCCGACGTCGCCAGCCTGCTGTCGTACGCCCGCCACCCGCACTGGTCCGCCGATCCCGGAACCCACGGCGAGGGCGACCTGCGCCACGGGCGCCGCGGCGTCGATCTGGAGCTTCCGGTCCCGCTGGGCACCGTGGTGCGCGACGAGGACGGCACCGTGCTTGCCGACCTGGTCGACCCCGGGCAACGGGTCACGGTGGCCCGCGGCGGGCGTGGCGGCAAGGGCAATGCCGCCTTCGTCGGCAGGACCCGTCGCGCCCCGTCGTATTCCGAGCAGGGCGAGTACGGGGAGACCGCCTCGATAACGCTGGAGTTGCTGCTGGTGGCCGACGCCGCCCTCATCGGATTCCCCAACGCCGGCAAGAGCACGCTCATCTCCCGGCTCTCCGCCGCCAAGCCCAAGATCGCCGACTACCCCTTCACCACCCTCGAACCCAACCTGGGCGTGGTCGAGATCGACGACAGGCAGTACGTACTGGCGGACATCCCCGGGTTGATCGAGGGCGCCGCCGAGGGCAAGGGATTGGGGCACGAGTTCCTCCGCCACACCGAGCGGGCCCGGGTCCTGGTGGTGCTGCTCGACCCCACCCCGATCCAACCCGACGGCATTGACACCCAGCTGGCCGTGCTCCGCAACGAGCTCAGGCTGCACTCGCCCGACCTCGCCGACCGTCCCCAGATCCTGGTGGTGACCAAGGCAGACCTCGCCCATGCCGACCCCTCCGCGGCGGGTGATGTGGACGCCGTGCATCACGTCTCGGCGGTGACCGGGGCCGGGTTGGTTGAGCTGTCGCACGCCATTGCCGATGCGGTGGCGGCGGCGGTGCGCACCGCCCCCGACCGGGAGGGCTTCGTGCTCCACCGCCCGCTGCCCCCCAGCTTCACGATTCGCCGCGGTGCCGACGGTTGGCTGGTGGAGGGGCGCTCTGCCGCCAGAGCGGTGGGCCTGGCCGACCTCACCGTGCCCGAAGCCGCCGATCTGGCCGCCCATCGGCTGCGCCGCCTTGGCGTCGACGACGCCCTGGCCGCTGCCGGAGCCCAACCCGGGGACGACGTGCGTATCGGCGACCTGGTGTTCACCTACGATCCCGAGCTCGCCGACGGGGAGGCGCAGGCGTGAGGCGGCCGGTTGCCGGCGGGGCGGCGGTGGTGGTCAAGGTTGGTTCGTCGAGCCTGGCGCTGCCCTTCGGAGGGCTCGACGACACCGGCGTGGAACGCACCGTCTCCCAGATCGTCGCCCTACGCCGCGCCGGTTTCCGCCCGGTGCTGGTGACGTCGGGTGCCGTCGCCGCCGGGCTCCCTGCCCTGGGACTCACCGAGCGTCCCCGCGATCTACCCGGGTTGCAGGTGGCCGCCGCGGTTGGGCAGGGGAGGCTGATGGAGGCGTATGCACGTCGCTTCGACGCCGCGGGCACCGTGGTCGGCCAGGTGCTGCTCACCCGTGACATCCTTGCCCATCGTGCCCAGTACCTCCACGCCCGGGCCGCCCTGTCGCACATGCTGGCCCGTGGGGTGGTCCCCATCGTCAACGAGAACGACACGGTCGTGGTCGACGAGCTCAAGCTGGGCGACAACGATCGGTTGGCCGCCATCGTCGGTCACCTGGTGCAGGCGGGGATGCTGGTGCTGCTCACCGACACCAGCGGGTTGTTCTCCGCCGACCCCCGCCTCGGCGACGCCGAGCTGCTGTCGGCGGTGCGGCACACCGACGCCGTCCTCGACGAGCTGTTCCGATCCACCGGGCGGGGTTCGCTGGGATCGGGAGGGGTAGCCACCAAGATCGCCGCCGCCAGGATGGCGGCCTGGTCCGGGATCCCCACGGTGGTCGCCGACGCCCGCCACCACGACGTGGTCGCCCGAGCGGTGGCCGGCGAAGAAGTCGGCACCTGGATCGAGCCCCGGCCCTCAAAGCTGTCGGCACGGCGGCTGTGGATCGCCTTCGGGTTGCCCGCCGAGGGTCGGCTCACCGTCGACGCCGGAGCGGTGGCGGCGCTCGTGGGCGCGGGCCGGTCGTTGTTGCCGGTGGGGGTGGTCGACGTCGATGGTTCCTTCCCCGCCGCCGCCGCCGTCGAGGTGATCGACCCCGACGGGCAGCTCATCGCCAAGGGCCGCACCGAGATGAGCGCCGACGCCATCCGTGGCGCCGCCGGGCGCCACAGCGCCGACACCGGCGGGGTGGTCATCCACCGCGACGACCTGGTCGTGCTGCGCTGACATCCGGGACGCAGGGCTCCACAAGCGACTCACGGACGGCTCCGGGCGGGTCGCAGCCCTGATAGCGTGGCTCCATGCGGTTGGAGACGCTGACTGCGGGGATGCCCATCGTATACGGTGGTGACCGGATTGCCGTGGTCGACGACGCCCTAGCCGCCGCCTTCACCGCTGGGGACCGCCTGGTGGTGGTGCAGACCACCGGAGACCTGCTCCACATCCCGGCGGCGGTACACGCCACCGTCACCAGCGCCGTCGACGCGGCGGTCGCTGCCTTCGAGGCCATGGGCTCGATCGGCGACGAGCAGATCACCGAGTTCTTCGAGGTCTTCGCCAACCGGATGGAGGACGACCGGTCGTTCGAGCCCATCGCCGCCGCCAACGACGGCGACGTCGCCGCGGCGCGCCAGCGAGGACGCTCGGTGACCCGGCTCATCCTGTCACCGCAGATGCGGGCCGAGATGGTGGACGGGCTGCGCGGCTGGGCAAGGGCGCCATCGGGGCGCAACGTGGTGGTCGACACCGTGGAGCACCCCGGCTGGCGGGTCGATCTGGTGCAGGCGGGGTTGGGGGTTGTCGGCTTCGTGTTCGAGGGTCGGCCCAACGTTTTCGCCGACGGTGCCGGGGTGCTGCGCTCGGGCAACACGATGGCGCTCCGCATCGGCTCGGACGCGCTGGGCACGGCTCAGGCCATCGTCGCCCACGCCCTCGACCCGGCACTGGCCGCCTCCGGGCTGCCCGCAGGGGCGGTGTCGCTGGTCCCCAGCCGGGAGCGCTCCGCCGGCTGGGCGCTGTTCTCGGATCCCCGGTTGGCGCTGGCGGTGGCCCGCGGCTCGGGGCCGGCGGTGGCCCAACTGGGAGCGGTGGCCCGCCAGGCCGGGCTACCGGTGAGCCTGCACGGGACCGGTGGGGCGTGGGTTGTCGCCTCGGAGAACGCCGACCCCCAGGTGTTCTCCACGGTGGTGGTGGCCTCGCTCGATCGCAAGGTGTGCAACACCCTCAACACCTGCTGCGTGGTCGCCTCCGCAGCAGCCGAGCTGGTACCCCGCTTCCTCGACGCCCTCGACGAGGCGGGACGGCGTCGGGGCACGGTGGCCAAGCTCCACGTGGCCGAGGGCAGCGAGGGGGAGGTGCCGGAGTCGTGGTTCGTCCCCACCGAGATCCACCGCGCCGGCGGCCCCGTTGAGGAACCTCGCACCGAGATCCTCCCCGGCGACCGGCTCGGGCAGGAATGGGAGTGGGAGGACACCCCCGAGGTGTCGCTGGTAGTGGTCCCCGACGTGGCCACCGCCGTCGACCTGTTCAACCAGCAGAGCCCCCGGTTCGTGGCCAGCCTGGTGTCCTCCGATGAGGCAGAGCAGCAGCGCTTCTTCGACACCATCGACGCCCCGTTCGTCGGCAACGGGTTCACCCGCTGGGTCGACGGCCAGTACGCCCTCAACAAGCCCGAGCTGGGTCTGGCCAACTGGCAGTCGGGTCGCCTGTTCGGTCGGGGCGGCATCCTCAGCGGCGACTCGGTGTACACCGTGCGAACCCGGGTCACCCAGACCGATCTGTCCGTGGCCCGCTAGCCGGACACTGGTCGCCAACTTCAGCGGATCGCGTGTCGTGGCGACATGCCACAAGCTCAGCGGTCTGGGCGGAGTGGGTGCGGGGAGCGGCCAGAATGTGGCGATGCCTTTCGCCGATGTCGCCGATTCCGCAGCGGGCTTGCGCCGCACCGGCTACTTGACCGACGATCGCATCGCCCAGGTGGTCTTCCTCGCCGAGAGGTTGGGCAAGCCCATCCTGGCCGAGGGTCCTGCCGGGGTGGGCAAGACCTCGCTGGCCATGGCTGTGGCCGCCGCCACCGGTCAACGCCTGGTGAGGTTGCAGTGCTATGAGGGTCTCGACGAGGCGAAGGCGCTGTACGAGTGGAACTACCACAAGCAGCTGCTCAGGATCCAGACGGACGAGGGGAAGCGGTGGGACGAATTGGAGGGCGACATCTTCACCGAAGACTTCCTCCTCACCCGGCCGCTGCTGGAGGCCATCAGCAGCACCGAACCGGTAGTGCTGCTCATCGACGAGGTCGATCGCGTCGAGATCGAGAGCGAGGCGCTGCTGTTGGAGGTCCTCGACTCCTTCCAGGTCACAATCCCCGAGCTGGGCACCGTCACCGCCACCTCCCGTCCGTTCGTGGTGCTCACCTCGAACAACACCCGGGAGCTGTCGGAGGCGTTGAAGCGACGCTGCCTGTTCCTCCATATCGACTACCCCGACGTGCAGCGGGAGCGGGAGATCCTGCTCAGCCGGGTCGACGGGCTGCCGGAGCGCCTCGCCACCCGCATCGCCGAGGTGGTGCGCTCCATCCGCGCGGTCCCGTTGCGCAAGGCTCCTTCGGTCAGCGAGAGCATCGATTGGGCGAGGACGCTGCTCGCCCTGGCGGTGACCGAGATCGATGGTGCCGTCACCGATGACACCCTGCACGTCCTGCTCAAGTACCAGTCCGACATCGCCAAGGTGCGGCGCCATCTCGACCTCGGGTCGGCGAACTGACCGCATGGACCGCAACCCGACCCGACCGGTGAGACGGCGATCGTTGCCGGAGACGGGTTGGAGTTCACCCGTGGTGGAGATGGCCGTGTGTTGAGCTCCCTCGCCGACTTCTCCGCCGAGCTGCGGGCGACCGGGGTGCCGGTGTCGATGGTGGAGGTACTCGATGCCGCCGCCGCTCTCGACGAGGTCGATCTCGGTGACCGCCACGCGGTGCGCACGGCGCTGGCCGCCACCATGGTGAAGACAGCAAGACACCGCCGCGCCTTCGACACCGCCTTCGATGTGTTCTTTGGTCTGGCGGTCGCACCACCTGCATCCCCCGAGACGACGGCGCTGGCCGTCCCGCCGGTACCAGCGCCCGCCGGGGGAGCCGGATCCGGTGGGGACGCCGCTGACCTGGTGGAGGCGATGGTGGCGGCGATGCGTTCCGGTTCGCGGGACATGCTGCTGGCTCTGGTGCGGATCGCTGTCGACCGCTACGCAGGATCCCTACCGGGACGGCCCGTCGGCGGGCGCTACTACCTGTACCGGGTGATGAACCGGCTCGACCCCAACCGGCTGCGACAGCGGCTGCGGGCTTCGGACGATGGCGAGCAGGTTGAGGACGGTGCGTTCGCCGCCAGGCTGGCCGACGCCGCTGCCGCCGAGCGGGTGGAGGAGATCCGTGCCGCCATCCACGACGAGATCATGCGTCGTATGGTCGCCGACCGGGGGGGCGAGGCCGTAGCCCGCACCCTGCGAACACCGCTGGTGGAGGATGTCGACCTGATGCACGCCACCGCCGAGGAGCTGGCCGAGATCGGCGCCAGGATCGCCCCGTTGGCGAGACGGCTGGCCTCCCGGCTTTCGGCCCGCCGCAACCAGGGGCGCCGGGGTCGCCTCGATACGCGGCGCACCATCCGCCGGTCGCTGGCTCATGGGGGAGCGTTGCTCGACCCGCGCTGGAAGCGCCGCAGGATCACCAAGCCGGAGCTGGTCATCGTGTGTGACGTGTCGGGGTCGATGGCCACCTTCGCCCGTTTCACCATGCAGCTCACGTACGCCATCGCCCACCAGTTCTCCAACGTGCGCTCGTTCGCCTTCGTCGACGGCATCGACGAGGTCACCCGGTTCTTCGGTCCCGGCATCGACTTCGATGAAGCCATGGTGCGGATGGCAACCGACGCCCAGCTGATCCGCCACGACGGTCACAGCGACTACGGGGCGGCGTTGGGCGCTTTCGCCGAGCGCTTCGCCGAGGCGGTTACGCCCCGCTCCACGGTGATCGTCACCGGCGACGCTCGCAACAACTACCGCCAATCGGGGGTTGAGGTCCTCGCCGCCATCGCCGCCCGGGCCCGGGAGGTGCACTGGCTCAACCCCGAGTCATCTCGCTACTGGGACACCGGCGACTCGATCATGTCAAAATTCTCCCCGGTGTGCAACGGCGTCCACGAGGTGCGCACCCTGCGCCAGCTGGAACGCTTCGTAGCCACCATCGCCCTCGACCGCACGCCCCGCCTGCGGCCGACCCCCTTAACCTGACCGTCGGGCTTATCCCTTCGCTGTTTCCCCTCCCTTGACCATTTCCCCTCCTTTATCGGTTTCGCCTGCCCTTGAGAGGGGTGCCGAGCACCAGCGAGGCGGGGAGGGGCTCTGCGAGGCGGGGAGGGATCCACGTCCCCAAGCCCCTGCCCGGTCACCATCACGGCGGCGGCGCCCGCAGACCGATCGTCGCATCGCCGGGGTTCTTTCTGTCACACCCACCGACTACGGTGCGGAGGCGGTTGCGGTGGCGGAGAGGAATGCGCTTGCGTCGCCTGGCCCGTCACCCGGTGCGGTTGCTATCGCTGCTGCTGGTCGTGTCACCACCTCCGACCGCACCGCCCGCTGGTGCGCTACCGACAGTCGGCACCACCTGTACCGGTCTGGTCGCCCCGGTGGCTGGCCCGGTGCTGCGACCCTTCGCCCCTATCGGCCAGTACGCCGGGCATTGGGGCATCGACTTTGGTACCACGACGGGAACGCCGGTTGCTGCGGCCGGGGTGGGTACCGTCACCTTCGCCGGGACCGTCGCCGATCGGCTTTCGGTCACCGTGGATCATGGTGGCGACCTTAAGACCTCGTACTCCTACCTGGAATCGGTTGGCACCGCCGTCGGCGTCCCCGTCGAGGTGGGGACCGTCGTCGGCACGTCCGGCACCGACAACGAGCTGGAGGCGGTGCACTTCTCGGTTCGGGTTGACGGCGTGTACGTCGACCCGGAACCGTGGCTGCAGTGTCACCCCCCGGGACCTGCGGTGTGGCTCACCATCGAGGGCCTGCAGCCGGCTCCCTATGCTGGCACCGGTGCGACGCGGCATTCTCGGCGGCACCTTCGACCCGCCTCACCTGGCCCACCTGGTCGCCGCCGAGACAGCGTTTCGGCAGCTCGGACTCGAGATCGTCACCCTGATCCCGGCCGGCAACCCGTGGCAGAAGGCGGGGCGCGCCGTCAGCGATCCCCGCCACCGCATTGCCATGACCGAGCTCAGCATCCTGGGCATCGACTACCTGGAGGTAGATGACCGGGAGGTACGACGCCGCGGGGCGAGCTACACCATCGACACCGTCGAGTCCTTCGCGTCGGCCGATGAGATCGTGCTTATCGTCGGGGCGGACGCCGCCGCCGGTATCGACACCTGGCATCGCCCCGACGACCTGCGGGCACGCGCCACCTTCGCCGTCATGCCCCGGGACGGTGTAGCCACACGAGACGTCGTTGCCGCGGTCGGCCAGGCCCAGGTCACCTGGCTGCGCACCCCGGAGCTGGCGATCTCGTCGACCGAGCTACGCCACCGGGTGGCTCGGGGTGACTCGATCCGGTTCCTGGTGGCCGACGCCGTATGGCGGTACGTCGACGACCAGCGGCTCTACACGGGGTCATCCTCGACCCTGGACGCTGCCGCGCCCTGAACCAGTCCGCCCCGACGCGGTGCCACGGCTTGTTCGAGATTGCGTCGCCGTCGGCATCTAGGATGGTCGGGTCCCGATCCCAGGAAGGCACCTCATCAGCGCAGACCGTGAAGCCGTCGATGCGGCCAAGACCGCCGCTGCCGCCATCGCCGACAAGAAGGGCACCGCCATTGCCCTGCTCGATGTCTCCCGGCTGATCGTGCTCACCGATGTGTTCGTGCTCGGCACCGGTACCTCCACTCGCCACGTCAAGACCCTCACCGACGAGGTCGATGCCCAGATGAACCAGCTGCTGGGTCGCAAACCACTGCGCAGAGAGGGTGTGGAGCATGCCCGGTGGGTGCTGCTCGACTACGGCGACATCGTGGTGCACCTGTTCGACGCCGAGACCCGGGACTACTACGACCTGGAGCGGCTGTGGGCCGACGCCCCCCGCATCGCCTACGAACCGGTCTCCATCGAGGCCTGATAACATCGCCGGATTCCCGGGGCTGTAGCTCAGTTGGCAGAGCGCTTGCATGGCATGCAAGAGGTCAGGGGTTCAAATCCCCTCAGCTCCACGCACGAAACCCCTTGCGCCGCAAGGGGTTTTGGCGACTCTGGCCGCACGCACCAGCCGCCCACAACCGCCCAGGTGACCAACGAGGTGACCAACGAGGGGACCAGCACAAGGCACACAGGAGAGCTGGAGAGCTACGACAGGCGCGGGCGTTTGGCCGTGCGGTCATGCCAGGTCATCCGCCGGGTAGACGGCGACTAGGCGGGAGGGGTAGATGAGCACCGTGGTCACCGGGGGCGTTGGCGTCGTGGTCGATGGCTCCGCTGCGCTCCCCCTCGACCTCGACGATGACGGAGCCGTCGAGGTCGGGGTCGCGGTCCCGCATGTAGGTAGCCAAGGTCGCCGAGGGTTCTGCACACGGAGACGCCGTCGCGTCCCCCCGGATATGTCGACTGATCCACACCGGTCGCATGCCTCGGCGCCGTCGTAGGTGACATCGCCTCCGCAGGATGGGCAGGCCAGGATTGCGGCGCCCCACTCCCACGGGTAGGAGTGCCAGGTGGTGGGGTCGGTGAGGCTCTCCAGCTCATCTGGCCAACTGAGGCGGTAGTAGGTGTCGTTGCTCATGTTGCCCGGCAGATCATTTGCGGCTGGGACGGCGCCCCGCAGTCAGTCTCGGTGGTGAAGCTCTCCAAGCTCTCCAGCTCTCCTGCGTGCCTTCTGCTGGGGGTGCTGTCAACGGACAGCAGGATGTCCTTGCTGGCGGACATCAGGTCTCCACGCTCACGGACAGCAGATCTCCATGTGGGCGGACACTTGATCTCCGGGTTGGGGTCAGGTGAGTGGTGTCACCCCCTTTCCGTCGGTGGCTTCGGCGAGGCGGTAGGAGCCTCCTTCGGTGAGGACGACGTGGGCGTGGTGGAGGAGCCGGTCGACGGTGGCGGTGGCGAGGGTCTTGGGCATGATGGTGTCGAAGCCGCTCGGGTGGAGGTTGGAGGTCACGGCCACCGAGCGGCGTTCGTAGGCAGCGTCGATGACCCGGTAGAAGGCTTCGGCAGCGTCATGGCCGGCCGGGAGCATCCCGATGTCGTCGATCACGATCAGGTCGGATCGGCAGATCCGGGCCACGACCTTTGCGACCGTGGCGTCGACTTTGGCTTTGCCGACGGTGAGGGCGAGCGACTCGAGGGTGAACCAGGCGACTCGCATCCCGGCGTCGATCACGGCGTGGCCGAGGGCTTCAACGAAGTGGCTCTTGCCGGTGCCCGACGGTCCGGCCATGGCCAGGTTCTCGGCCCGCCCGACCCATTCCAGAGTTTGGAGCGCCGCCTGGGTCGGGTCCGGGATCGACGACTCGTTCTCCTGCCAGGTGTCGAAGGTCTTGCCGGTGGGGAACCCGGCCGCTTTGCGGCGTTGGCGTCTGGTGGCGGCGTCGCGGCCCTTTACCTCCTCGGCGAGGAGGACCCGGAGCACCTCGGCGGGGTCCCAGCGTTGGGCCCGGGCCGTGGCGAGCACCTCGGGGGCGGCGCCACGCACGTAGGGGAGACGCATGCGGCGAAGCAGGGCCCCGAGTTCGTCGGGGAGCGGCGGGGGCTCGGGGGGCCTCATCGCCCGAACCCCTCCCACGCGGTAGTGCCGGGCTGGGTCGAGTGGGCCTCATCGGCGACAGCGGCGGCGAACGCCTCCATCACCGTGTCTTGGGCCTGGCGGTGTTCGAGGATCGAGACCAGGTCACCATCGGCGAAGCGTCCGGCCATGGCGGCCACACCGAGGGCGTCATCGACGGCCCCGGACCCGAAGAGGGCGCCCAGCTCGACGGCCTCACGCATCTTGGTCCGCACCCGCTGGGCGCCGACCGCTGCCGCCTCTACCAGCCAGCGGTGCGCCCCCTCACCCAACGCCAGGAACGCCACCTCCTCGGCGGTGCGGGGTTTCACCTTGGGTGCCTTGGGTCCGTTACCGGAATCGTGGAACGGGTAATGCGCATCGACGATGCGGGGCCGCCCCGGTGTGGACAGCTGATGGCGGGTGATCTCGCCCAGACCCGCCTCGGTGCCCCCCACGATCACGAGCACGTCGCCCTCCACCCGGCACCACACCTGTTCTCCTTGGTGACCGTCGGGGGTCGAGTACCGCACCGAACCCCACCGGATCGTCTGGTCATCCTCGACACGACGGGTCAACCCCAACGCAGCCGTATACGGCTCAGACGGGAGCACGTGAAGATGGTGACGTTCCTCGGCGAGCATGTCGGCCGGTGCCCGGCCGGTCTCGCGGTGCCGGCGGTGGTTCACCTTCTCCTCGAACGCCCAGCACGCCGCAACCAGCTCCCCGAAGGAGGCGTAGCCGCCGCGCAGGTTGGCGTCAGTGGGGACCAGGTCCCACTTGGCGATCTTCACCGTCGCCTCCGAGCCGCCCTTCGACTCGGGGTCATATGGCACACAGGTGTGGATGACGCAGCCGTAGTGGCGTCCCGCCGCCACCATCTCCGGGTGCCGGATCGGGACCCCGGCCACGTGCTCGATGGTCACCGTCTTCTCGTTGTCGGTCAACAGATACGCAGGCACCCCACCCACCCTCCGCAAGACGGTGTCGACGCAGGAAAGGGCGGTGCCCATCGTGCGATCCCAGGTGGGGATCACCACCCGGAACCGGGACCACGCCAACCAGGCGCAGAACAGCACCGTGGGTCGGCCCCCGATGACCGGGCCCTTGCCCCAGTCGAACTGGAGCCACATCCCCGGCTCCGGCACCCACGGCCGGTAACGGCGCCTGTGCCCTGCCTTCCACGCCGTCTTCGCCTCCGCTACCGCCCGCCGGGTGGTCCGCTCGTCGCCCGAGAAGCCCAGAGCCACAAGACGCTCATGCACCTTGTCGGCCCGGATCTTCGCCCGGGAACGATCAACCAGTTCCTCCACCTTCTCCAGGTAGGGGTCGATCAGCCGCCCACGACGGGTAGGTGTCAACGGGTCGCGCCCGACGTCGCGGACAGCGACGTAGCGGGCAACAGTCTTCGAATCGCACCCCGCCAGCACAGCAGCCGAGTGCACACAGCGGGTCAGGTCGAATGCTTCGAGGATCTCCATGATCTCCCTGTCAGACTTGGTCAACGGTCCTCCCAGAGTCGCTCGGACGGTGCCAACCACCGAGCAAACAACCTGGGAGGGCCGTTGTCGCGGACCATTCACATGGAGATCTCATGTCCGCCGGCGTGGATTTCTGCTGTCCGCCGACGTGGAGTCCCGTGTCCGCCTACAAGGAGAATCTCATGTCCGCCGTCA
>JACDBE010000289.1 GCA_013695075.1 Acidimicrobiia bacterium | reverse complement strand
GGATGCTCGCCAACGAGCTCGAGCCCTTCTACGCCGAGATCACCCGGCTGACCGGGTTCGTCGTCGATCCCACCCACGGGGTGATCTGGGGGCTGTGCGCCGACTGCGCCGCCACTGGGTAACCACCGAGCCCGTTCCGATCAGGCCCGATCCGAACCTGGACATGCGACCAACTGTGCTGCGATACTGCAAATGCAACCTGCTTGCATGAGGGAGGACCGATGCACCTTCCGGACGGGTTCATCAACGGCACCACCTCGGCGGCAGCCGGGGTCGTCGCCGCCGGCGGGGTCGGCGTCGCCCTCCGCCAGACCGGCCGCTACCTCAGCGACCGCCAGGTGCCGCTGGCGGGGTTGGTGGCCGCCTTCGTGTTCGCCGCCCAGATGTTCAACTTCCCCGTGATCTCCGGGATGAGCGGCCACCTGCTGGGAGGGGTACTGGCCGCCGTCCTGGTGGGGCCATGGGCCGGGCTGCTCATCATCACCGTCGTCCTGGTGGTGCAGGGGGTGTTCTTCGCCGATGGCGGGCTGTCCGCTCTCGGGCTCAGCGTCATCAACATGGGCCTGATCGGGGCCATCCTCGGCTACCTGATCTACCGGGTCCTCCTCCGGGTGACGACACGGTCAGACAGAGGCGTCGCCCTCTCCGCCGGGATCGCCGCCCTTCTTTCGGTGCCGCTGGCGGCACTGGGCTTTGTGGTGCAGTTCGCCATCGGCGGGGTGGGAGCGGCATCGATGTCCACGGTCTTCGGCACCATGCTGGGCACCCATCTGCTCATCGGCTTCGGCGAGGGCATCCTCACCTCCCTGGTGGTTGGAGCGGTGATGGCCAGCAGGCCAGATCTGGTGTACGGAGCCCCTGGATACCAGGGCGATCGCACGGAGGAGTTGGTCTGATGGACCGCCGCACCTGGAACTTCATCATTGTTGGGCTGGTGGTTGCGGTGCTGTTCGCCGTCGGTGTAAGTCAGCTCGGCTCTCCCAATCCCGACGGGTTGGAGTACGTCGCCGAGCGGGAGGGCTTCATCGACACCGCCGACGATCATGCCTTCGGTGATGCCCCGCTGGCCGACTACGGCGCCAACCTGGGCGGAGGCGACCGGGTCAATACCGCCATCGCCGGTATCGCCGGGGTGGGCATCACCCTGGCGGTGGGTTGGGGGCTGTTCCTCTTGGCCCGCCGTGCCGGCAGGCGCGACACGCCCCACGTCACGGACCGCTGAACATGGCGCGCGGGCACACCCATGCCCTGTACCGGCATGGAGACAGTGCCCTGCACCGGTTGCCTGCCCACGTGAAGGTTGTGGCGGCGCTGGTAATGGTGCTGGCCATCGTGGCCACCCCCCGCCACGCGGTGTGGCTGTTCGCCGCCCACGCCGTCGTCCTGGTATCGGCGGCGGCGATGGCACGGCTCGGCGTCAGGTTCGTGCTCGGCCGGATGCTCATCGAGGTGCCGTTCCTGCTGGCCGCCCTGGGGTTGCCGGCGTTGGGACCGGAACCGCGCATCGAGGTACTCGGTGTCGGCCTGTCGGTCGAGGGGTTGTGGGCGCTGTTCAACATTGCCGCCAAGGCAACCCTGGGGTTGCTCACCTCCATCGTCCTGGCTGGCACCACCGAAGTGACCGACCTGCTGGCCGCCTTCGACCGGCTGCGGATGCCGCGAGTGATGACCGCCATCATGGGGTTCATGGTGCGTTACGCCGACGTCGTCGCCGGCGAGTTCACCCGGATGCGCACCGCGATGCGCTCCCGGGGCCACGAAGCGCGGTGGATCGGTCAACTCGGGCCCATGGCCAGGGGGATCGGCGGGCTGTTCATCCGCACTTACGAGCGGGGTGAGCGGGTCTACCTGGCCATGGCGTCCCGCGGCTACTCCGGGTCGATGCCGGTGGCGGTCTCCTCCCCCGCCCCGGTGTCCACCTGGGTGGCCGCGCTGGCGGTCCCGGCGGCGGCATGGGCGTTGGTGGCCGTGGAGTGGTGGGGGCGATGAGCCTGCCCGTCATCTCCGTCACCGGTCTGTCGTACACGTACCCCGATGGCACCAAGGCGCTGGCCGACATCGACCTGCACATCCACGCAGGGGAGCGCATCGCTCTGCTCGGCCCCAACGGCGCCGGCAAGACCACGCTGGTGCTGCACATGAACGGGATCCTGATGCCGCAAATCGGGACGGTCGTCGTCAACGGCCTGGCTCTCGATTCCCGGGCGGTGATGGAGATCCGCCGCCGGGTGGGGGTGGTGTTCCAGGACCCGGACGACCAGCTGTTCATGCCCACGGTGTGGCAGGACGTCGCCTTCGGTCCGCAGAACCTCGGGCTCTATCACGACGTGGTGACCGCCCGGGTGGAGCAGGCGCTGGCGGTGGTGGGGATGACCAAGGTGGCGACCCGACCACCCAACCATCTCAGCTTCGGTCAGAAGCGGCGGGTAGCCATTGCCGGGGTGCTGGCGATGCGGCCCGAGATCCTGGTGCTCGACGAACCCACCTCCAACCTCGACCCGGCCAGCCGGAGGGAGCTGACCAACCTGCTCACCGGGTTGGACATCACCCAGCTCATCGTCACCCACGACCTGCCCTACGCGGCTGAGGTTTGCCAGCGGTCGGTGGTCATCGACGCGGGACGCATCGTCGCCGATGGGCCCACCATGGCCATCCTCGGTGACGAGACCCTGATGCGGGACCACCGTCTCGAGCTGCCGTTCGGGTTCTCGGTACCGCCCCGGTAGCCGCTCGAGCGGTGACGGCGGCCGGTGACGTGTCGGCTACCGTCGCGCTATGAAGTTCTCCACCAGGCAGATCCACGCCGGGGTCGACCCCGACCCGGTGACCGGGGCCATCCTCACCCCCATCCATCAGACCACCACCTTCGTCCAGCCCTCCGTCGACGAGTACATGACAACCGGCTACTCGTACAGCCGCAGCGGCAACCCGACGGTGCGGGCGTTCGAACGCAAGATCGCCGCGCTCGAGGGTGGAGCCGACGCCGCCGCCTTCGCCACCGGGATGGCGGCAACCACCGCGGTGTTCACCGCACTGCTCGGCGCCGGGGCCCACGTCATTGTCTCCGACGTCGCCTACGGGGGCACCCACCGCATCGCCACCGCGGTGTTCCCCCGCTTCGGGGTCGAGTTCGAGTTCGTCGACACCGCAGACGCCACCAATGTCGCCCGCGCCATACGGTCCGAGACCAGGCTGGTGTTCACCGAGACCCCGGCCAACCCCACCCTCAAGCTCA
>JACDBE010000287.1 GCA_013695075.1 Acidimicrobiia bacterium | reverse complement strand
GGGTGGGGATCCCCACCCCGCGTCACCAACCCCGCCCCGTGACCGCAGCCTCCGTCACCACCCGACCGCCGCCGTGGCGCGACGTGCGGGTGCTGTCATGGGTTTTCCAGCTGGCGATCTTCGCCGTGGTCGCCGCCGTGGGGCTGTGGTTGTTCGGCAACTACTCCGACAACGTGGCGCGATCGGGAATCCCCACCAACTTCGACTTCCTCGACAACCCCGCCAGCTTCGAGATTCCCGGCAACGACTTCAGCCAGCGCCAGCCGGTACTCGATGTCATCGTCGAAGGCGTTCTCAACACGCTGCGGGTGTCTGCCGTCGGTATCGTGCTGGCCACCGTTCTGGGCACCCTTGTCGGCATCGGCAGGCTTTCCTCCAACTGGGTGGTGAACCGGCTGGCGACGGTTTATGTCGAGGTGGTGCGCAACGTTCCGCTGCTCATCCTGCTGACCTTCACCTTTCTCGGGGTGGTGCTCCAGGTGCTGCCCACCATCCAGGAGGCGTGGAACCCGGGCGGGATCGCCGTGCTCTCCAACCGGGGGATCGGGGTCCCGTGGTACCAAGGCGGGTCCGGTTCCCAGCTCTTCGGTCTGGTGGCGGTAGGAGCGATCGGGTGGTGGCTCATCGCCCGATGGCGCCGCCGGGTCTTCGAACGGACGGGCACCCCGTCGCGCGCCGGGGTCATCGGCGGCGGTTTCCTCGTGGTGGTGCTGGTGGTGGGGTGGATCGTCCTCGGCTTCGGAGTCACCGTCCCTGAGGTGGATGGCCGCCGGCTGTCGGGGGGGATGCGCATCGATCCCTCCTACTTCGCCCTGCTGGTGGCCCTGGTGGTGTACACCGCCAGCCACATCGCCGAGATCGTGCGCGGCTCCATCCAGGCGGTGCCCAGGGGCCAGGATGAGGCGGCGCAAGCGCTGGCCCTCAACGGCTTCCAGCGGCTGTGGAAGGTGGTGCTGCCCCAGGCGATGCGCATTGCCATCCCCCCACTGGGCAACCAGTACCTCAACCTGATCAAGAACTCCTCGCTTGGTGCCGGGTTCGCCTATTTCGAGCTGACCAACGTCACCCGGGTCACCGTGGGCAACGGATCGCCGGCAGTTCCCGCCTTCGCCCTGGCGCTCGGCATCTACGTGCTGCTGTCGCTGCTCGCCTCTGTGGTGGTCAACATCGCCAACCGCCGGTTCAAGCTGGTGGAGCGATGACCACCACCACCGCCCGGCCGACGGCGGCCCCACCGCCGGCGGTCATCTGGGCGAGGCGCCACCTGTTCCGCACCCCGCTGGATGCGGCGCTCACCGTGATCTTCGGGGCTCTGGCGTTGTACGTGGCATTCCGGCTGGCCCGGTTCGTGCTGGTGACGGCGCGCTGGGACATCATCGCCACCAACCTCAAGCTGCTCATGGTGGGCAACTGGGACACCGTCCACCTGCCCCGCATCGCCATCGCCCTGGCGGTGCTCACCACGCTGGGCGGGCTCATCGCCGGGCTCATCCACGCCAGACAGGTCCGACGAGGTACCGCCGTCGGGATGAAGCTGTCCCCGCGCCGCATCGGCGACCTGACCAGGCGCTTCGGGCTGCTGGTGGCGACCGTGCTGCTGTTGCTGGCGCTCACCACCACCACCGGTCCCTGGGTGATGATGGCCGGGGTGGCGGTAGGCGGCGTGCTGGGCCGGGTCGTCGGCGGGTGGCTGGGACGGCGTCGGTACCGGCGATCGGTGGCCGTGGCCGGGGTGTTGGCCATGGCGCTGGTCCCGGTGGCGTTGTACCGCTACCTGGTCGACGCCGTGCCGCTGGCCGAATGGGAGGGGTTCTTCTTCAACATCACCGCGGCGATGGCGGGCATCATCCTGTGCTTCCCGCTGGGGGTGCTGCTCGCCCTGGGGAGGCGCTCGAAGTTGCCGCTGCTGCGGACGATGGCGACGGTGTACATCGAAATCGTGCGCGGGTCCCCGCTGTTCGTCCTGTTGCTGCTGGCAAATGTGTCGCTGGAGTTCTTCGTACCTCCCTCGATCGCCCCCAGCAAGACGGTACGGGCCATCGTCGTGTTCACCATCTTCACCGCCGCCTATCTGGCCGAGATTGTGCGCGGCGGGCTCCAGTCGGTTCCGCGCGGCCAGGAGGAGGCGGCCAAGTCGCTGGGGCTGTCCCCGCTTACCCAGATGTCACGCATCGTGCTGCCCCAGGCGCTGCGCAACGTGATCCCGGCACAGATCGGGCAGTTCATCTCGTTGTTCAAGGACACCACCCTGGCCGGGCTGGGGTTGGGGATCCTCGATATGCTGACGGTGTCCGATGCCATCACCCAGCAACCCGGGTTCGTCGGGCAGCGGCTCATCATCGAGACGCTCACCTTCACCGCCTTCTTGTTCTGGGTCGGCTCGTTCACCATGTCGCGGGAGAGCCAGCGGTTGGAGAGGAAACTGGGGGTAGGGACACGATGACCGACACCGACCAACCCGCCTTCACCGACGCCACCAGAGCCGGCGACCCGGTCATCGAGCTGGAGCACGTCGACAAGTTCTTCGGCACCTTCCAGGCGTTGAAGGACATCAACCTCAAGGTGGGGTTGCAGGAGGTGGTGGTGGTCATCGGCCCCTCCGGGTCGGGCAAGTCGACGATGATCCGGTGCATCAACCGGTTGGAGGAGCACGACGCCGGGCGCATCGTGGTCGACGGCATCGAACTGACGGCGGACATCCGCAACATCCAGGAGGTCCGTCGGGAGACCGGCATGGTGTTCCAGCAGTTCAACCTGTTCCCGCATCTTTCGGTGATGGACAACATCACCCTGGCCCCCCGCCAAGCGCGCCGCATCCCCAAGAAGCAGGCCGAGCAGCACGCCATGGAGCTGCTGGAGCGGGTGCAGATCCCCGAACAGGCGCGCAAGTACCCCGGCCAGCTCTCCGGCGGCCAGCAGCAGCGGGTCGCCATTGCCCGCTCGCTGGCGATGCGACCCAAGGTGATGCTGTTCGATGAACCCACCTCGGCGCTCGACCCGGAGATGATCGGCGAGGTGCTCGATGTCATGAAGGACCTGGCCCGCGGCGGGATGACCATGATCGTGGTCACCCACGAGATGGGGTTCGCCCGCGAGGTCGCCGACCGGGTGGTGTTCATGGCCGACGCCGAGATCGTCGAGGTGGGGACACCGGAGCACTTCTTCCTCGACCCCCAGGAAGCCCGCACCAAGCTGTTCCTCAGCCAGATCCTGTAGTCGTCGGCCGGCTTCGGGAACGATGGACCAATCACCGCCGCCCACCGGCCGGCGAGCCCCATCGGGGCGGCAGTCCACAAGGTCGCCTCGCATTTGGCCTGCCGGCGAGCAGTGGTGCGAACGGCTTGAAGTCCCGGCCGATGGGGAGTCTCTCGATCAGCGCTTCGGGCCGAGGCGGGACCAGCTCCGCTCATCGGACCAACGTGAGCCCGGATCGACGTAGGCGCGCAGCAACCCACCGAGTTCTGCATCACCATGGCCGCGGAGTTCGTCGGCGGCGAGCCTCCGGGCGACCCCGGCCAGCACATCGGCCACCTGGACCCGCGGATCCGTGCGTGAGTCCGCCTGCCTGAACCGGAGGGCGCGGCCCGGAGGCAGGAGCTGCCGCTCGAGCCGCCGGATGCGCCCGTCGGTCAGGGCGGACTGCTCGTCGTGCACGATCGACACGTCGGTCCCACCTCCCCGACTCCAATGGAGAATGGTCCTGGCGAGGGCGGGGATCAAGGGTTCCAGAGCCGGTCGCAGGACGCGGTGCTCGAGGAGCCGGACCCGCGCCGCGTAGGCCTCGGATCTCGCCCGGCGAAGCTCGTCGAGGATTGTGCCCAGACGGCTACCTCCGTCGAGTTCGGCGAGGGTCTCGACCAGATCGACGAACGCGTCCACCGGCTCATGCACGTTCCGAGGTTTCCACGTCCGCAGAACGGCATTGGATGCCGCCAGGAAGGCTTGCCACCGATCACGGCCGAACGCTTCGGGGCCTTCCCGGCTGAGCGTGGTCGCTAGTGCGGTGAGTCGCCGATCGACGACCAAGCCGGCGCTTGCCGCGTCCTCGGACTGCCCGAGGAAGAGGTCGAGGACTCTGCCGACGACGAAGTGGGCCTTTTCGGTGAGATGGACAAGGGCGTTGCCGTTGATAGGCCCGGCCGGGCCGAGGAGACTGGTCAGCGTAGGCCGTCGATCCGCGCGGAGCACATGTGACGCCTTGTACTCCCGCGGCACGTGCCCGGCGCGACCGCCGAGCTCGCCCAGCAACTCCGCGGCCGCGTCGACGCTCAGCCGCACACTGGCGTACGCAATGACGTCCGAGTTCCCGGTCACGAGATTGGCGCCCTCCCAGCCCGACTCGTCGCAGGCGACCTCATGAGCTGACGGCATGGTGGGGTGTTCCATCTGCACGATGCCGGCATTATCGCCCGGGTCGAGTTGGCTGGATGGTTCGACCGGTAGTGAGGCGAGGCGCAGATGGCGACGATCGGTCGGCCGGTCCCGCATCGCGATCGTCCGGGCGGCGGCCCGGCGTCGGGTCCGACACCTCGATCGGCGTGGGTCGATAGGGTGGCGGCCATGATCGACCGTGACGGGAACCCCCTGGCCGGGGGGTGATGGTGTGGAGTCGGAGACCGTGACCTACCGCACCGGCGATCGGGACGCCGTTGTCGACATCACCGGCGACTGCGCCGCCTACGTCGAGGGCCGTGGCGATGGACTGCTGCATGTGTTCGTCCCTCATGCCACCGCCGGCATCGCCATCGTGGAGACCGGTGCCGGCAGCGACGAGGACCTGCTCGCCGCCCTCGAGGACCTGCTGCCCGCTGACGACCGATGGCGCCACCGGCACGGAAGTCCCGGCCACGGCCGGTCCCATGTGATGCCTGCCCTGATCCCGCCATACGCGTCGGTGCCGGTGCAGGACGGCCGACTCATGCTGGGCACCTGGCAGAGCATCTGTCTGGTCGACCTCAACATCGACAACCCGCAGCGTGAGGTGCGGTTCAGCTTCCTGGCCGGATGATCACGGCGTGGTTTCGCGGGGTGACTGACTGGTGGCCCGCCCGTGTGTCCGTGCCGATCCAAGGTCACACGATGCGGCGGTCGGTTGCCCAGCGGGCCAGCTCGTGGCGGCTGGAGAGCTGCAGCTTGCGCAGCACCGCCGAAACGTGCGTCTCCACCGTCTTCACCGAGATCGACAGGCGCCGCGCCACCTGCTTGTAGGTGTGGCCCCTGGCGATCTGGCGCAGCACCTCGCGCTCGCGCGGAGTCAGCTGGTCGAGTTCCGGATCGTCCGGTTGGGGCAGCGTCCCGGCAAAGGCGTCGAGCACGAAACCGGCCAGCCGTGGGGAGAACACGGCGTCGCCATCGGCGGTGCGGGCCAGCGCATCTGCCAGCTCATCCCCGGCGATGGTCTTGGTGACGTACCCCCGGGCACCGGCGCGGATCATGGCGATGACGTCTTCGGGCGCATCCGACACCGACAGCGCCAGGAAGCGGATGTCGGGATGGGTTTCGGTCACATTGCGGATGACGCTGAGACCGCCTCCTCCCGGCATGTGGACGTCCACCAGCACGATGTCGGGGACCAGGCGGCGGATGGCGGCGACGGCGTCGTCGACGTCGGTAGCCCAACCGGCGACGTCGAAGCGGTCCCGGTCGGCCAGCTCGCCGCGCACCCCGCTGAGGAACAGCTCGTGGTCGTCGACGAGGAAAACCCGTACCGTCATGACGGCTCCAGTGGCATCGTCAGGTGGATCTCGGTGCCCTCACCGGGCTCGCTGAGGATCTCGGCGGTGCCGCCGTGGCGGTGCATCCGACCGAACACCGACTGGCGCAGCCCGTGCCGGTCGGGGGGAAGCGCCGCCGGGTTGAACCCGGTGCCCTGGTCGCTGACGAACACCTCGAGCACCCCGTCGTGGACCTCGGCGTACACCGACACCTTGGCCGACCCGGAGTGGCGGGCGGCGTTGGTGGCGGCCTCACCGCCGGCGGCCACCACTGCTTCGATACGAGGACTCATGGGCAGGTCGTTCACCACCACCACGTCGACGGGCACATCGTGGGCCTGCTCCACCCGGTCCGCCATGTCCTCCAAGGCGTCCGACAGCATCTGCCCCTGATCGCCGCCCCGCGCCCCGTACAGCCAGGAGCGCAGCTCGCGCTCCTGGGAGCGGGCCAGGGTGGTCATCTTCTTGGGGTCGTCGGTGCGCTGGATCATGGCGAAGGTCTGTAACACCGAGTCGTGGAGGTGAGCAGCCATCTCGGCCCGCTCCTCGGAGCGGATCCGATCGCGCCTCTCCTCGCCCAGGTCGCCGGCGAGGCGGAGCGCCCATGGACCGAACACCAGGATGAGCCCCGCCATGGTGATCCCAACCGCCAGCACCACCGGTCCCAACCCGGTGAGTCGGTCGGTGCTGCCCAGCAGCACCGCCATTCCGGCGACGATCACCACCGCTCCGATGATGATCCGGATGCGGCTCTGGTCGGTGGCGACGCCGATGCCCCGGTCCCATACGGCGGCGATGCCGAAGGCGATCAACGTCAGTGCACCGATGGTGGGGCCATCCAACCAGGTGCCGCCGGAGGCGAACGCCACCATCGCCCCGACGAACATGAAGGTGAGCCCGAGCCGCTGCCGTCGGTCGATCTCGTCGCCGACAAGGTCGGTGCTGGGGGCGGTGCCTCCCGAGAGGGCGAACAGCAGGGGGTAGATGACCAGGCCAAACCCGGTCAGCCCCAGGCCGAAAAAGCCGGCGCGGGCGTATCCGGAGCCTACGCCGAGTCGGGCCCCGATACCCCCGGCGACCCCGGTGAATACACGGTCGTCGGTGCTCCGGGTCAGCCAGGAGCGCAGCTCCGACCAGTTGTTGACCTGCACGGTGTTCATCTTGGTGGCGATGGTGTCACAGCGGGTGCGGGCCGACAACCGGGGATCACCCTGATCCGACCCGGAGACCTCAGGGTCGCCGCAGGGACATCCCCAATGGCGCCGATATCGTTGGTAGCGCACGATGCTCTCATGACCAACCAATCCCACACCAAGCATCCCTTGCAGCAAGGCCTGACCCGAAACGGTAATGGAGCCATCCTCGGTGGCGTCGCCGGCGGGCTCGCCGAGCGTTTCGACGTGTCACCATCATGGATCCGGCTCGGCTTCATCATCACCACCTTCTTCGGCGGGCTCGGAGCCCTGCTCTACCTGGTGGGATGGGTGGCCATCCCCGAGGAGGGGAAGGCCACCTCGATCGCCGAGGACTTCGTCGGCGGGCTCAGCGACAGATCGGGTTGGCTGGGAGCCGGTCTCATCGTGCTCGCCGCCGCCGTCCTGATCGGAGCCGCCGATCTGTTCAACGGCCCGTTCGTGCTCGCCGCCGCCCTGCTGCTCGGCGGGTACCTGCTCTACCGTGGCCAGGACGGCAGGCCGGTCCGCGGAGGAGACGTCCCGCCCCCGGAACCACCGCCTGGCTCGGGGTACCAGCCCCACCCGACACCGGGGGAACCGGTGACCGACCCCGCTGCCCCCATCGGTGACGCTCCCGGCAATGAGCCGGGGCCGGCGCCGGTTTACTGGTCTTCGCCGGTGACCGAGCGCTACCAGGGACGAGATTTCAGCACCGACGACGCCGACCCCCCACCGCCGTTCCGGCCGCTGGCCACCGATGTGGCCTCCCCCCCAGCCCCGCCATCGCCCCGTCGAGCGCCCCGTCCCCGCTCCTACCTGGGCCGGCTGACCCTGGCCTGCCTGCTGATCACCATCGGCATCCTCGCCCTGCTGCGCAACGTGGACGCCGTCGACCTCGAAGCACGCCACTTCGCCGCCGCCGGGATGCTGGTGGTGGGTCTGGGGTTACTGGTGGGGACGTTCTTGGGCCGAGCCCGGGGACTGATCGTGGTGGGCCTGCTCGCCGTGCCCATCCTCGCCGCCTCCACCGCGGTCCGGGTCCCGCTGAACGGGGAGTGGGGTCGGGAGACCGTCCGCCCCATCGGCACCGCCGAGCTGCGTCCCGAGTACGAGCACGGGGTGGGCCGGTTCGTGCTCGACCTCACCGAGGTCGGGCTGCTGACCGAGACCACCGCGGTGTCGGTCGATCAGGGCATCGGCGAGCTGGAGGTGTTGGTTCCCGCTGACCTGTCGGTGAGCGTCGATGCATCCGTGGCCGCCGGCGAGGTCCAAGTGTTCGACCGCACCCACGACGGGCTCGACGTTTCTTCGATCCACCCGGCACAGCCAGGTGAGCCGACCATCGAGCTCGACCTCGATCTCGGCGTCGGTCGTATCGCCGTCGTTCGTCAAGGTTGACATACAGGTTTGACGGGCAACGGCTACCCACAAGGTACACAGAGAGGTCCCATCGTGAACAAGCATCCCTTCGACGCCATCTCGTTCTTCTTCGGTCTGGTTTTCACCGTCGGTGCCGTCTCCGCCCTGGTCTCGGGTGCTGACCCGTGGCCGTTCGACCGGGCCGGGGTGTGGCCGGTGCTGCTCATCGTCGGCGGCGTGGTGATGTTGGTCGCCTCGCTGCGGCGCGATCGCAGTTCGGAAGCCCAGGAGACCGTCGACGACGCGGCAACGGCGAACATCCGCGATGGCTGTAGCGCCACTGACGACACGGTCATCGATGACACCACCGATCCGGCGCTGATCGCCGCCAGGCGTGAGATTGGCGAGATCGGCCCGGGCACCCCGGACGATGCCGCCTGAACCGCGCCGTCGTGGAGCATCAACGGCCCTGGGAGGTGCGCCCTGTGGGTGCACCTCCTAAAGGGCTGGGACCGCTACCGTTTTCCCTATGACCGATCTCGCCGCACTGCTCGCCGACCCCGCCACCACCATCGCCGTCGTCGGCGCCACCGACAACCCGGGCAAGTACGGCTATGTCATCTACCGGGATCTCAAGTCCAAGGGGTACAACGTGTACCCGGTGAACAGGCATCGCAGCAGTGTCGGCGGTGACCCGGCCTTCCCCAACCTGACGGCGCTGCCGGTGAAGCCGGACATCGTCGACATCGTGGTTCCTCCCGACCAGACGCTCAAGGTGCTGGGGGAGGTGGTGGCGCTGGGTCTGCCCCGGGTATGGGTGCAGCCGGGCGCCGAGGACGCCGCCGTGGAGGAGTTCATCGCCGACCACGACCTCGAGGCCGTGGTCAACGCCTGCATCATGGTGCGGTCGCGGCTCTCGGCGTAGGCCTCGGGGGTCAGGGCCGGCTTATCCACTGGTCGACGGGGGCGAACTCGTCGGTGAGGGCGGGAGCGTCGCCGATCCAGGCGGCAGCGGCGGCACCGGTGAGGGCGATCTCGCTGCTGGCCCGGTCGGCCATGACCCGTTCCAGCTGGGCGGTGTCAAACGGGAACCGGGCGGCGGCCAGCACCACGTTGCCGCCTTCGCTGCCGTCGAGGTAGTCGGGTGGGGCCAGTACCAGTACCTCGGGGAACACCTCGGCCAGGGTGGCCGCTTCCGCTTTGGCGAAGCGGAACGGCGGGTAGTCGATGAGGTTCATCACGTACAAGCCGTCGTCCGTGAGCCGGTCGGCGATCTCGGTGACGAACTCCTCGGTGGTGAGGTGCCACGGCACCGAGAGGCCGCCGAAGGCATCGCCCACCACCAGCTCGAAGTGATCTTCGGGGGTGGGGAGGATGTTGAGCCGGGCGTCGCCGATGGTGATGACATCGATGGCGGCGATGTCCAGCCCCAGCTCGTCCTGGGCGATGTCGACCAGGCCGGGGTCGAGCTCGAGGACGGTGTTGGTGCTCCCCGGACGCTCCGCGGCCAGCCACCGAGGGAGGGTGAACCCGCCGCCTCCGATGTACAGGGCGTCGAGTGGGCCTTCCGGAGAGTGGGTGAGCACCGTGTCCGCCATCAGACGGGCATAGCGGAAGTCGAGGTACGACGGGTCGTTGAGATCGACATAGGAATGGCGCAGGGTGTCCAGCCACAGCAGGCGCCCGCTCTGGCGGGACTCGTCGACGGTCACCCTGGCGCAGAAGTAGGCGGTCTCGAACTGGCAGGGCCCGCTCACCACCCCGAGCAGCGCCGACCCGGCCAGGGTGACGGCGGTCACCCCGGCGACACCGGGAGCGGTCAGCCGCCCCACCCGCACGGCGAGGACGGTGCCGGCGAGCACCAGGGCGGCGCCGACACCGAACACGATCGGTCTGCTGGGCAGGGTGGCCAGCAGCACGAACCCGGTGACGAACGTGCCGAAGATGGCTCCGGCGGTCCCGGTGGCCGACAGCCCGCCGACTACGGTTCCCGTCTCGGCCAGGTCGTCCAGGGTGACCTTGGCCACGATGGGGGTCACCGTGCTCAGCACCAACGCTGGGGCGAAGAACCCCAACGCCGCCAGGGCGACGATCTCCACCGGCCCGCCCCCCGTCACCGATGGCCCGATGCCGGCGACGATGGTGGGAGACAGGAGCACCAGGACACCGCCCACGATGAGAGCCGGGCCCAGCAGCCGCGGCGCCGGGTGGCGGTCGGCCAGGCGCCCTCCCAGCCATGACCCCAGCGAGATCCCGGCCAGCACCGTGCCGATGATCCCGGTGAACGTCTCCAGGGTCACCCCGACGTAGGGAGCGAGCAGCCGGGTTGCCAGGATCTCCATCACCAGTACCGCGGCGGAGGTGAAGAACACGAGCGCCCGGGCGGCCAGGGGGGACATGGCGGGGAGTATGGCAGTGCCCCGGCGCAATCCCCGAGGGCCGCCCGGCCTCTACAATCTGGCATCGCCGGGGCGTTTAGCTCAGCTGGAAGAGCGCTTCCCTTACAAGGAAGAGGTCGGCGGTTCGAGCCCGTCAACGCCCACC
>JACDBE010000285.1 GCA_013695075.1 Acidimicrobiia bacterium | reverse complement strand
GCTTCCTTCGTCCGTCGGGAGATAGCCGAGGCTCGTCGGCAAGCCGCCGACGGATCGATCAGCAGCGATGAGCGGCGCGTTGTCGAGGACGCCGCCATCATCGACCCCGTCGGCAAGCAGGAGGCCTTCGGTATCAGCGGGATCACCGATGGTGAGCTGCGCCGGTTCATGTTCCATGTCGACTTTCTCGAGCGCTCGATGGGTCACGGTGCGAGAGGGTGAGTTCCTCGCCAAGTTCAAGCGGACGACGGCATCGAGGTCGAGTTCGCCCCACCCACGATGGTGGTCGATGCTCCCATCCGCCACCGCCATCCGATTCAGGGCGATGAATTCGACTTCCTCGCCTCCCGGGTCACCCGCATGCCGAAGGTGTGTATTCCGGCTCCGTCGAGCTCCATTTCCGGGGCGGAAGAGAGGCGATCAGCTCAGAGGTGTATCCGCAGCTGGAGCGGTTCTTCGATGACTTGACGGCGGCTATCGAGCGGAGATCGCCGGTTCCGGCGACGCCGGTACGCTGGGTTGATGCGTGCTGCCGTATGTGTTCGGGTGGGGGACGACGCCGGTGTCGAGCTGGGTGAGTTGCCCGACCCGGTCGCCGGTCCGGGGCAGGTCGAGATTGCCGTAGCCGCCGCCGGGGTCAACTTTCCCGACCTGTTGATGGTGCGGGGCCTCTACCAGTTCCGACCAGAGCCCCCGTTCGCCCCCGGAGTCGAGGTGGCTGGCACCGTGGCCGCCAGCGCCGACGCCGGTTTCGCCCCCGGCTTGCCGGTTATGGCCTATGTATCTCATGGGGGATGGGCGGAGCGGGTGGTGGTGGATGCCGCTCAGGTGTTTCCCATTCCGGCCGCCATGTTGTTCGAGGTGGCGGCGGTGATCCCCGTCGGGTACGGCACCGCCATCCATGCCCTGGTCGACCGGGCCCGCATCCAGCCCGGGGAGACCCTGGTGGTGCTCGGCGCCGCCGGTGGGGTGGGGTTGGCGTCGGTGCAGCTGGGGCGCATCCTCGGCGCTCGGGTGATCGCCGTAGTCAGCGCCGAGGACAAGGCGGCGGCGGCCGCTGCCGCCGGGGCCGAGGCCGTGGTGCGCTACGACCGCGAGGACCTGAGGGATCGGCTGGGGGCGCTTGCCCCCGACGGGGTGGACGTGGTGTTCGACCCGGTGGGAGGCGACGTCACCGAGGTGGCATTCCGCAGCCTGGGCTGGGGCGGCCGGTTGCTGGTGATCGGGTTCACGTCGGGATCCATCGCCTCGCTGCCTGCCAACCTGCCGCTGCTCAAGGGCAGCGCCATGGTGGGGGTGTTCTGGGGGCGGTTCGCCGAGTTGGAGCCCGACGCCAACCGAGCCCACATGGAGACACTGGGTGGCTGGTGGAGCGACGGGTCCATCGATCCGCACATCTCCGGCCGCTACCGCCTCGACGAAGCGGCGGAGGCGCTGCACCGCGTCGCCGGGCGGCAGGTGATCGGCAAGCTGGTGGTGGTGCCCTGACCGGCGGTGGGCGCCCAGACCGTCGCCGTCGCCGCCGGGATCACAGCGTCTCGATGGACAGCAGGTGGTAGTCGACCGGGGTGTCCATCGCCGGCGCCCGGCAGGTGAGGTAGACGGCATCGGCAGACGCTTCCGCCGCCACCCGCACCCGGCGCAACATCGGCCCGGGGCCCTGGAACACCACCTCGGCCCGTAGCTGCACCGGTCGTTGTGCTGACACCAGCTCCAGGTCGTCGAAGCCGGTGATTGGGACGGCGGCGCGCAGGAACCGCTCGGCGGCCTGTACCAACCGCGGCTGCGAGCTGCGACCCCGGTAGTGGGCCAGGTCGAGACGGCCGGCTTCGTACTGGGCGAGAAAGGACTGGGCTTCGTCGGGTTGGAGCCTCCCGAAGTAGTCGCCGCGGGGGAGCACGACCACGTTGGCGGCGAAGCGGTCACCGCCGATGTGCGACGTCTCCCATGTGCGGCCGGGGAGCAGCGCCGACATGGCCCGGTACAGGGGACGCCCGTGATCGGCGCAGCAGATGTCATGTCGGCCGTGGGTGCACACCAGGTAGATCGGTCCGTCGACCGCTCGGCCGAAGCCTTGCGGCCGACCCTGCGCCAGCGCCGCCAGGTCGAGATCGAGGAGGGCCTGCGGGTCGGGGACCGCGCCCGACACCAGGATGGGCGGGCGGCCGCCGCCCCCGGAGTGGGCCAGGTAGGCGATCGGGTGTCGCCCGGTCGGGGCGGGGCGGCGCCGTATGAGGAGGATCCGGATGCCGAGACCATTCGCCTTCGCCAGCAGGGCGCGGGCCACCGCCAAGGGCAACCGACTGTCGAGGAGCGCATCGGGTCCCCACGCCCCCGGCTGCTCGATGAGCAGCCATGCATTGACCAGCGAGGCGGTGGCGGTGAGCGGCTCGTGGCGGTTGCGGGCCTCTGCCGAGCAACGGGGTCGGCCCGGGATCACCCGACGACCTCGAGCAGCCCTTCCACGATGAGGCGGTGCACCAGCACCCTGCGCCCGGGCTCGTCGAGGTGGGCGGCCAGCTCGGCAACGGCGAACCGATCCCGGCCGATGATGTCTTCCATCGCCGCTTCCAGCCAGGCGGGCATGCGCAGCTCGCGGTCGCCGAGCAGCACCGACAGCTCGTCGCCCGTCGCCGTCATCGACACCATGGCGGTGTCGCGCCACGCAACGATGGAGGCGTCGGTGAGGTTGACCAGCTCGAGGAGCTGTCGCAGCTGTCCGGGGAGCACCGCCTGCCTGGTTGTGAGCAACCGTCGGCGCAACCGGTCGCCGATGGCGTCCGGGTCCGCCTTGGCGACCCGGTCGCCCAGCTCTGCCAGGCGCTCTTGGATGGTGCGGCGCAACACATCGGGCTGCCGGGCGAACCGCAGGGGAAGTGGCTCGGCCAGCGCCGGGTCCCGTTCCGCCAGGCTCACTGCCTCCCGCAACACCGACCGCCAGGTCACGGCCAGGATGCCGATGGTGACGTGCACCGAGGCCTCCTCCTGGGTGACGGCGGCATGGGGGAACGCCCGCGGGATGTACAGCGAGTCGCCCGGCGCCAGCTCCGCCTCCACCACCGGCGGCCGGCTCGGAGGCAGGTCGCCCCGCTCGTAGACCAGCCACCGCTTTGTCCCGTGGGACTGGAGGACGAACACGTCGTGCTCGTCCTCGTGGGGATGCAGGCCCTGTGACCCCGGCGGGGTGATGTAGGCATTGGCCTGCACCGGGTGCCCCAGTGCCAGCTCCAGATGGCGGCAGAACCGGGCCAGCGGCCCCCAGAAGCGGTGCATCCCCTGCAACACGATGGTGGCTCCGGAGGAGAAGCGGCGCAACACGGCGTCGGCGTCGACGACTCCGGTGGCCGGCTGGGTGCCGGTCCGGGTGGTCTTGGTGTAGGTCGTCGGGGGCAGGGTCTTGCCGTCCTGGACCAGCCGGAAGGCGGGCAGGCGGATCCCCATCGACCCGATGATGTGGTCGACGTCGTCGAGCGACAGTAGGTCTCCAAACCCAGCACCGTCGGGCGATCGCTGTAGCAGGGGCCCCCGTCCCCACAGCTCGGTGGCGAACCGATCGGAATCGCCCCCGCAGCGGCGCAGCGCCGCCAGACCGGCAAGGTCGGCAGCCGCCGGATCGCCTCGCAGGGTCAGTGGTCCCGGGTGTCGCTGTCGGTGGTGTCGACGCCGTCCGTGTCGGTGGTGTCGACACCGTCCGTGTCGGTGGTGTCGACGCCGTCCGTGTCGGTGGTGTCGACCCCGTCGGTATCCGTGGTGTCGACCCCGTCGGTGTCGGTGGTGTCGACCCCGTCGGTGTCGGGGATGCCGGTACGGTCGCTCGGAGTGCCGGCAGGAAGCGTGCTGATGTCCTCGTCGCGCAGGGTTGGGACCGTTTCGTCGCTTGCGGCCACGTGACACCTCCAGGGGTAGGGATGGCTACGCAGGCTAGTCACAGCCGCTGGCGAGGGCCCGGTGCCGACGACCAAGGGGTTTCCGCGGTGTAATCTCCCGAAACGTCGTTAGAGGGGTCAGCGATGCACACCGTATATGTCGATGCTCACTTGGATGACGAGACCCGGCGTCGCAAGGTGTACCAGGGTCAGATCTTCACTTTCGCCCCCCGACCGAGCACCCTGGCCCTGATCGATCACGCCCGGAGCATGATCGAGGAGGCGTTCCCTGGCATGGACCCCAGGTACGCCCAGTTCGAGATGCCGGTGCAACGCTACGTCGAGATCGTGGCCCCGCTCAAGCCGCGGTTCATCCACAACGAAACCACCAAGGGCCTGATCCGGGAGGTGCTCGCCGAGTTCGGCTGCGACCTGGAGCGCACCTACCAGGACGTGCCCCGGCTGCGGATGGTAACCAGCGACGCCTACCTCACCTCGGGGGTGGGATACGCCCACCACATGCACCGCGATGCCTGGTACGCCGCCCCTCACGCCCAACTCAACTGGTGGCTGCCGGTGTACGACATCGAGTCTGAGTGTTCGATGGCGTTCCATCCCCGCTACTGGACCGATCCGGTGGAGAACGGGTCCGCCGAGTTCAACTACTACGAGTGGAACGCCGTGGGGCGTAAGTCGGCCGCCACCCAGGTGACCGGTGACACCCGCAAGCAGCCGCGACCGGTGCACGAGATAGACCCCGACCCCCAGGTGCGCTTCGTGGTCCCCGTCGGCGGTGTGGTGCTGTTCTCAGGTGTGCAACTTCACTCCACCGTACCGAACACTTCCGGGTTCACCCGCTACAGCATCGACTTCCGCACGGTCAACATCGACGACGTCATCGCCGGTATCGGGGCGCCCAACATCGACAACGCCTCCACCGGGACCTCGCTGCGCGACTTCAAGCGAGCCTCCGACATGGCTGAGATCCCCGAGGCCGTCGTCGCGCCCTACGACATCGGCCCCAAACCACCCGAAGGCGTGCTGGTCTACACCCCCGGTTCCTAGCCGCCCCGATGCCGCAGCCACCTTCCCTTGTCTATTTCCCCAACCTGTCGGCACCGGCGACGCCCTGGGTCAGATCCGTAGTAGCTCGCCGCACGCCTCCGCCTTGGAGAAGTTCTCGAGGAATCTGCAAGAACAGAATCATTCCCGGACTCTGGGCAAATAGGCAGCCAGCGTTGCCGTAGCGAGCAGCGCCGTCCAGCTCATGAACAGGACACCTAGTGGGACACCAAAAAGCAAACTCGCCGCGCCTAGAAGCACGACGACGAGCGTTACCACAAGAGCGGGAAGAGGATTCGCGGCCACAAAAGCCAGAGCGTTGCGCCATGTTGCCCGGAGTGTGCGGTGCGCCTCCTCCTCTACGAACCACAAGGGCCAAAAGAAAAGATTGAGAATCACCCATGCAATGAGGAAAGTCGCCCAGACCCAGCGTAGGATTGTCCAAACCGGGCCAACGAAATCTCGATAGATCCACAGATTCGCGGTGGCGATCCCCGCTAGAGCGAAGAAGACAAAACCCCATCTCCACGCCGCCCACCAATAACGACGAAAAGGCTGCCAAAAGGTGTGCCAGCTGGTGAAGAAGTCATTAGCTAGCACCTGACGGGCAACGTAGAACATGGCAGCCGTCGCAGGAGGCAGGGCGACAATCGAGAACGCCGCCAGCGTCCAGAGCAGATTCAGGCCCGTCAGAACGAAAATCTCGCGCCACCACCCAGCCAATGCCGCACGCAAAGCTCCTGACACGCCGCCCGTGATCCGAAGAGGACGGAGCGCCGCCTCGTCACTCACTAGAGCCGTTGGAGGCGAGGACCCAAATCTCCGATCCCTGGCCCCCATCTCCGATGCCGCTACCCCTTGATTCCCGCATACGCCACGCCCTGGATGTAATAGCGATTGAAAAGAAAGAACAGAATCAGGATGGGGATAGCGTTCAGCATCGCTGCCACGAGGAGCAGGTTCAACTCGGCCCTAAACTGTCCCTTGAAGATGTTGAGGGCCACGTTCAAGACCCACATATCGCGCCGCTGCAGGTAGAGAAGAGGACTTAGATAGTCGTTCCACATGGCCTGAAACTGCAAGATAAAAACCGTCAGTAGGGCTGGTCTCGCTAACGGCAGGATCACATCCTTCAACGTCTGGAAGTAGGAGGCGCCGTCGATATAGGCCGATTCCTCCAGTTCACGCGGAATCGACTTCAGGAACTGGGTCAGCAGAAAAATACTGCCCGCGGTGACGATGCCCGGAATAATGATACTGTAAGCGCGATTAATCCAATCCAATTTGGACATAAGCACATATGCCGGAACGAGGGTGACTGCGCCGGGTATCATCATCGTGGTGAGCATGAAAGCGAAGATGACCTCGCGCCCACGAAAGCGCAGGCGGGCGAAAGCATACGCGGCCATCACGCAGAACACAAGCTGAAAGCAGGCTTTCATCACCGAGAGTACCGAGGTGTTGAACATCCAGCGCCAGAACCGGCCGCCACCCGCCAGGATCGCGGTCTGCTCGATCAGCACCGTTAGAACCGCAAACGCGACGAGGCTCCAACCCAGCGCCATGAGCACGCGGCGCCAGTCGGGCTGGGACATCGCCAGCAGTAGGACGGCGATGAGCAGAAGCACCGTAATTGCGATCCCCACGGTCAACCACTCCACAACTCTCGCGTCCGTACGAACCTTCACGTACACGGCCGAGGCAGCCCCACCGGCCAGTGTGAGGAGGACGGTGAGGGGCAGGCCAACCGACCGAGAGAGTCTCTGTCCCCTGAACTCATTGGTGAGACCGGTGAGCAGAAGGGTGACGAAGGCTGTCAACAAGCCCGCCATCAACCCAATGGAGACCGCGCCATCAAGCTGCGCCTCTCCGCCCACATCCGTCCCAAGAAAGCGCGGCCAGTTCTCCACTTGCCACTCGCCACGCGGTAACAGACTTGGTGGATAGGCGACAATCTCTGCGTTGGATTTGAAGCTACCGAAGAGGGAAAGGATGAAGGGTGCGAATAGCACAAGACCCAGCACAATCAACAGTGCGTAACGGAACCCCAGTCCTCCCACCTTCCGAATACGGCGCCGGGCCACGGCATCCGGGGCGGAGGGGGCCACCGTTGAAGTGCTCATTCCTTGCCCTTTCTCGCGGCTTCTAGACCTAGTACCGCTCCGTGCCGCTCTCGATGTAGCGGCGCTGGATGAATGTGAAGATGAAGATGATCACGGCAAGGAGAAAGGCCATGGCTGAAGCCAGTCCCATCCGGATGACGCTCCCGCCACCGAGGACGCCAAGGGCCTCGCCGTAGACAAGATAAACGGGGGTCAGGGTGGTGTTCAGCGGGCCCCCTGCTGTCAAGAATTGCACCTGGTCGAATACCTGGAACGCACCGATCGTGCCGAGCACGACAATGAGGAGTGTTACCGGGCGAAGCATTGGTAATGTGATGTACCAGAACTGCTGCCATCGGTTCGCGCCGTCGATGGCAGCGGCCTCGTGGAGGGGCGGGGGAACATCTTGTAGAGCGGCAAGGTAGATGATCATGAAGGTGGGGGCAGTGGTGAAAATGTTCAGCGCCATGACCGCGAGCCAGGTAACGCTCGGCCCCCGGAAGTACCACTGCTCCGAGGCAATATCCCCTCCGAACGCGTTGGCAATAAGCTGGAAGAGGCCGCGCGGATCATTCAGCCATTCGATGGCTGTCCACTGTGCGCCGAACAGACTAAACGTCTGATCGAACAGGTAATTGATGATCCCGGTTTTCAGGTACAGCCAGAGGAAGATCGATGCTATGACGACGGATGAGGTTACACTCGGGCCATAAAAGACGGTTCGGAAAAACTTCTGACCGCGGACGGGCTTGTTCAGGATGGATGCCAGCATGAGGGCAATGCCGGTCTGGAGTGGCACGACGATGACCACGTACAAGACAATATTGCCGAGCGAGCGCAGGAAGCCGCCCGTATCGCCGAGGGCCCGTCGATAGTTATCGAGCCCGACCCACGTCGGCGACTCGAACAGGTTGTAGGACGTAAAGCTGATATAAAGGGCAAAGGCGATGATGCCCACCGTGAAGACCGCGGTCACTAGGAGATAGGGCGAGAGGAACAGGTACGCGACAATCGTCTCGTTTCGCACACGAGTGTTCGGGCCCCGTCGACGGGTTCGTGTGGCCCTACTTACCATGAGCCTCCCTCCCTACATTGGAACGTTCATAAAGGGTCCATTTGCCCATAGCCCGGAGGGCCGGACTATGGGCAATGGAATGCGGGCTACGGGCTACGCCGCCTCGTCGAGCGCCAGTTGCGCCTCCTCCTCAGCCTGCTGGAAAGCCGCCTCGACATCCTGTTCGCCGAGGAAGATGCGCTCTAGCGCCTTGCTCACGGCGTCATTGACGCGACCCGTGTTGGGTCCCCAGTAAGAAACAAGGGAAAGGTCGTAGGTTCCACCTTCGGAGATCGCCTGATCGTTCTCGTTCGTGATCAGGTTGAGCTGATCCTCGCGTGTGGGGTAGGCGAAGCCGGTCTCCGTGATAGCGGCCTGATTCTCTCGTCCGGTCACGAAGAGGGTAAACGCAGCGGCAGCGTTAGGGAACTCCGTTGCCGCATTGACGCCGATGCCGTTGGTGAAGATGACATCAGCCTTACCCTCTGGGCCTGCCGGAATGGACACCGCGCTCCATTCGACGTCGGGATAGTCGGTGTTCATGAAGTTGACCATCCAGCCACCTTCGAGCGTCATTCCGACCAGCTTCCTACCGATGGCCTCACCACACCAGGTCGCGCCGACGTCGGAGGCAGTCACCAACGAGCCTTCTTCTTTCATGTCAGCGACGATGGTCGCGGCTTGAATAACCCCCCCGTCAGTCAGGGTTGCCTCCGTGGCGGCGGCATTGGTAAAAGAACCGCCATGGCTGAAGGCCCAAGGCGCCAGGCGCGCCCAGTCAGCTCCCTGGCAGAAACCGCCCACATCCGTGTTGTCGGCAATCGCCTGCGCCGCCGTGCGAAGGTCCGCCCAGGTCCAGTCGCCAGTCGGCGCCTCTATGCCTGCGGCCTCGATCACTTCAGGCAGGTAGATCAGGCCCAGCGTCCCCCAATCCTTCGGAAGCGCATAGGTTTGATCGTCCACAGTGAAGATGGTCAACAGCGAGGGAATGAACTCTTCGCGGGTGACCCCTGCCTGGGCCATGTAATCGTCCAGCGGCAACAGCTGCCCGGTGAGTCCAAGCGCCGTCATCAACTGATCATCCACATAGATGATATCCGGACCCTCGCCACCGGCAAAAGCGGCCTTCATCTGGGTCTGAAAGTCAGCCGGAACCGGTTGATAGTCCACCGTGACATCGGGGCACGCTTCGTTGAAGCGTGCAATTGAGTCGCGGTATACCTGCTGCTCGGTCTCGTCACCCCAACCGGAGAAGACAATGGTCGCGCCCTCCTCCGGGGTGAGACCGAAACATCCACCTGCCGATGTTCCTCCTGCTCCGGTGGTAGAGACCACTCCTCCGTCTACGGTTGTGGACGAGCTCCCGCCGCCACATGCGACGGCTATGAGGCCCATCGCCGCAAGCAGCATAAGCCATCGGGTTCGTTGCATTATCCGTCCTCCTTCGTTCTGGTTGATCGAGCACGGGCGGACGCATCCGCCTGGCCGAGCTCCCGTTCGTGTCGCAGTCCGCGGTGAAAACGACGAAAAGCCGAGCGACCTCCAATGATAGGGAAGCCGCGGTTTCGTGGCCGGCTAATCCTCCACAAGGTGGACGAGCCGAAACCGACCATCGTATCAAGTAGCCGCTGGATGAAGCTGCCCCGGATCTCATCGGGCGGTGACTCCTCAAAGCTGCCGGGAGCTGATACGTACCCATTGCCGAGGCTAGAATCCGAATCGTGGGTGGGAGCCAGCGAAGAGATGGGCAGATCCTCAATCAAGAAGCAACTAGTCATCTGACCTCACCCCACACCCCGGGACTCAGCGTGCTGGCCCGTATAACGACATCCGGCGCCAGCAGGCTCCCGCTCCTTTGGACTTCGGGATCTTGCAACTGTGAGACCAAGAGTTCGATCATCCTCGCAGCCACCAGTTCCATCGGCTGGCGGACACTCGTCAGCCCGGGAGTGGACATGGCGGCTGCCGGCGAGTCATCGAATCCCGTAACGGCGAGGTCTCGTCCGACTCTCATTCCATGGTCCGCGGCCGCGGCGATTACGCCAAGGGCAAGATCATCCTGGACCGTCACGATCGCGGTCGGTCGTCGACGCCGGCTCAACAAGTCCCAACCCGTCTTACGCCCTGATTCAAACCCTCCATCTGCCCGGACGATGAGCTCGGGTTCGATTGCGAGTCCGGCTCTTACCATCGCGGCGAGGTAGCCGGCGACTCGTGGATCTCCGGACTCAGATCCAGGAGGCCAGGCAACGATCGCTATCCGTTGATGACCTAGTCCGGCGAGATGGTCAACTATCGCCACAATTCCGGCAGCGCCATCGACGTCGACCCATGAGAAGGGTTGCGATGCGACTGCCCGACCGAAGGCTACGAAGGGAAAACTTGACTCTATCAACAGGGCGATCCGAGGGTCTGTATAGTTCGTTTCGGACAGCACGAAACCATCGACATCGCCGCTGCGAATTGACGCGCGATAGGCATCGAGATCGCTGTGTCCCTTACAGCCGGAGAACAGGACTATCTCGAGGCCGTGCTCCGATGCCCCCGCTACCAGGGAGTGGAGAAATACGTCGAGAGCGGAGCTAACTCCTGGGTCGGGGAGCCGGTAGCCGATGAGGTGGGTGCGCTGAGCCTGCAGGCTTCGAGCCGACCTGTTTGGCCAGTACTCAAGTTCTGAGATCGCATCAAGGACTCTGCTGCGCGTCCCGGGGGAAACTAGATTAGGAGCGTTCAGGACGTTGGAGACAGTGCCGACCGAGACTCCGGCTCGATCGCTCACCTGCCTGATGGTGGTTCGCAACGCTCACCTCTGCACGTCCGAGTGCGTCCCCAGTATGAAACGTTTCAGTTTGCGGGTGGGGACTTGTCTGGTGTTTTGTTTTCGCGTTCTCAGAGTGTAGACGCGTTGGCGGTGGATGGCCAGTGTTCGGTAACGTCTCAGCGTTGGGTCTCGATGAGACGCTCCGGTGCCGCCTCGGACCGCGACGGCGTCAGCAGTAGACCACCCAGATCGTCGACGTTCAAGCCGGGCAGCTCCCCGATGGGGTGGAGGGACGCACCCCTCGGGTCCGATCGCCTGGTTGGCTGAGCAACCCTAGGGGTGGCGGGACCGAGTGGAGTGGGCAACGTTGGATCTGTCGGGCCCGTACCGCAAGGTGTTCGACACCAAGGTGCCCGACGCCGCCCAGATCGCCGACCCGTTGGCGAACGCATGCTCGAGGAATGCCGGCGCCGGACCCAGGACGAAACGTGGGGCACCGGGGCCGCACGAGCTATCCGCTGTACCGGGGCGCAGGCTGTTGACCAAGGCCCACGAAGGTCTCGACCAGCACGGCGACGCCCGGCTGGTCGGGTTGCTACGCGCCGGTGCCCCCCGAGGCGAGGTCAAGATGGCATGACACAGACGCCAAGGAGGTGATCCGATCGCCACCGCCACACCCCGGTGAGACGCGGTATGCCGCAAGACCCGGGCGTGGCGGGGGGCGGCCGGTAGCATCGCCGCGGCCGCATCCGCATCGGACGGGGACCTACATGCCCGCAGCGCCGCTCGCCGAGTATTCGTTCACGTACGACGGGGTGACCAGAGACGTGGTGCGGGTGGGTGATGGCGGGCCGGCGGTGATCGTGCTCCACGAGCTGTTCGGGGTGAGCGAGACCTGTCTCGAGCTGGCCGACTTCCTGTCCACCGACTTCCAGGTCCACCTGCCGGTGCTCTTCGGATCGCCCGGTCGGTCGAGCCCCGTCGCCGCCATCGGGCGGGCGTTGTGTGTGCGGCGGGAGCTCACGCTGCTCAGCGCCGACCGATCCAGCCCGATTGCCGGCTGGTTGCGCGCCCTGGCGCGGCACGCCGCCGCCGGCGCCGCTTTCCGGGTGGGGGTCATCGGCATGTGCCTCACCGGAGGCCTGGTGTTTCCTGTGGTGCTCGACCCCAGCGTGGGTGCCGCCGTCGCCGCCCAACCGAGCCTGCCGTGGCGACCGGGGTCAACCACGGTCACCGCCGACGAGCTGGGCGACACCGCTGCGGCGATGGCGCAGGCGGCGGCGACCGGCACCCCGGTGCTCGGGCTCCGCTTCGCCGGCGACAGCACCTGCCCCGGGTCTCGGTTCGACCGTCTGCAAGCGGTTTACCGCGAGCGGGCCGGAACCTTCCTGCGCAACCCCCCGGGCGGCGACTACCCCGGGACCAGGCACTCCACCCTCACCGACCACGTTGACCAAACGCCCGGTGCCCGAGATACGGTGCGCGCCTTTCTGCTCGATCACCTGGAGGCCGGGTAGTGGCCGACATTGTCGAGCTGCGCATCCACGGCGTCGGTGGTGGCACCGCCCAGCAGCTGCTCGGCGACGACGTGGTGCCCATCGGCGACGCCGCCGACGACCTCGCCGGGTTCTGGGAAGACCCCACACCGGCTGGCGGACCGCCCCGGACCCGGCAGATCTACTCCTGGGGTGGGTTCTCCGGGCGGAACTTCACCCGAGCCTTTTGGTTGCTGTTGCTGCCCTTCTCCGTGATCAACATGGCGGGGTGGATGGTGGACCCCGCCGCCGGTCCGCGGCTCACCGCCCTGCAGCGGGGCTTGGTACGGCTCATCGCCTCCGCCGAGACCGTGCTGCTCATGACGTGGCTGGGGGCCATCGCCTTCGATGCCTTCGACACCTCCCCGCTGGGAATCCGGTTGGCGTGGTCATCGGGGGCGATGCTGGCGGTGCTGGTGGTCATCGCTATTGCCAGCAAGCGCAGCGCCCGCTATGAGGATTTCGGGACACTCCCATCCGAGGAGGCGGACGCGGTGGCCGCCGCCGACGACGATCTGGGCCTGGGCGACCCCGAGTTCTGGCGGACCGCCCCCGTCATCGAGGCGTTGCGCCACAGCGAATTCGCCGTGGCCGCCGCCACCGTTGCGTTCCTTCCTGCCGTGTCGCTGTGGCGGCTCACCGATGCCCCGGTCCCTATGGCGCTGGCCGTCGCCTCGATCCTGCTCGCCAGCACCGCCCTGGCGGTCGCCATTGCGCGTACCACCGGGCCCACCGCCGCCATGCTGGGCGCCGCCGGATGGCTGCTCGCCGGGGCCGGGATGCTCACCGCGCTGACCACCGACCTACCGGCACCGGGCACCGATCTCGACGGGCTGTGGGCGGCGGCACCGCTGTGGGTGCTGGCCGTGGCGGGGGTGCTGGTGGTGTTGCTGGCGGCCGTGGAATGCCTGGCATGGGTGCGCCGCCACGGTGATGCGGTGATCAGCGCCGGTGGATGGACCATCGCTTCCCGGCGGGGAGCGATGCTGATTATCGCCACCGGGGTGGCACTGGTCGTGGTCAGCAACGTCGACGGCGATGGACCCGGCTTGTGGTGGATGCTTGCCGCGGTGACTGTCGTCGCCGTCGGCTACCCGGCCGGCGTAGCGCTCACCACCCGCCGCCGCTTCGACGGGGTCACCTTCCTGCTGCTCGCCGTGGCCGGAATGGGGCTGCTGCTGGTGCACCGCGCCGACGGCGAGCTGACCGCTATCGGCTGGTTCCCGGTCGCCATCGGCGTCGCCGCCGTCGCCTACCCGGCGGTGGTGACGGCGCTGATCAGCCGGGGCACGTTCGATGGCGTCATCTGCGGCATCCTGGTCGTCGTTGCCGGGCTACTGGCTGCCGGCGCCAACGGCCTGTGGTGGCTCGGGGTCGGGTTCGGCACCGGGTTGTTCGCGGTAACGGCCTTCGCCGAGACCGGTCGCCGCGACCGCTTCCGCTGGCTGCCGGTGACGACGGTGAGCACCCTGTCGCTGCTGCTGCTGGCCGCCACCTACGCCGGGCTGAGCCGCATCGGTCACGCCTGGCTCGGTCCCGCCACCGAGCTGCCCACCGGTCATGGATGGATCACCGCCATGTTCGCCGCGGTGGTCCTCGCCGTCGGGTCGGGGGCGATCGTGTACCTGCTCCACCGCCGCCACGAGGTCTGGCCATGGGAACGAGTCGTCAGCGAGTACCCGGATGCCCCGGAGCCGTGCCGGTCGACGATGACCGCCGCTGCCGGGCGCCGTCGGGCGGTGTCTGACCTCACCTTCAGCATCGACGTCGTGATCACCCTGATCACCGGGATGACCGGGTTGGCCCTGCTGGCGCTGCTGGGCAGGGCGGACCGCCCGGCCATGGATCTGTGGTCGCTCGATCGGATCCACCTCGCCCTGACGGCCAGCCCCTGGCCGCGCTCGTGGAGCTGGCTGGCCACCGGGGGAGCGGTGGTCGGAGCCGCCTTCCCGGTGCTGGCCATCGCCGCCTTGGCGCTGTCCATCCGGTACGGGGCAATCCGACGCAAGGTCGGCGTGGTGTGGGACGTCGGTACCTTCTGGCCGCGGCGGTTCCACCCGCTGGCGCCGCCGGCGTACGCGGAGCGCGCCGTTCCCGAGCTGGCCACCCACGTCGCCAACCTCACCGTCCACCGCGGGGTCGTCGTAGCCGGGTACAGCCAGGGGTCGGTCCTCGGTCTGGCGGCCGCCATGCAGCTGGGAGAGGCGGACCCCCACCGGCTGGCGTTGCTTGCGTATGGGTCTCCGCTGGGGCGGTACTACCGGCGCTTCTGGCCGGCGGTGTTCGGGGACGGGATCTGCGCCGGGTTGGCCGGATCGTGGCGTGCCGGTGGGGGAGGCGAGGAGCGGTTCTGCAATGCCTACCGGCTGTCCGATCCGATAGCCGGCGCGGTGTTCACCGGACCCGACGAGCAGATCGGTGTGACCGACACCGACCTCGACACCGACTTGCGGCTCCCCGATCCCCGCTGGCCGGGAACCACCGCAGGATGCCCTCGGCCCATGGGGCACTTCCGCTACGAGGCCGATCCCGAGGTGGCAGCCGCCCTCGACGTGCTGGGGGCGACGACGCAGCCCCGGTGACGCGGGCCCTTGATAACGCAGCGGAGTTTCGTTAGGGGTCGGGTCGGGTAGCTTCATGAGGCGGGCCCGTATGCGTTGGCGTAGGCCACGGTTGTCGCAGGGACCGCAATCCGGGGGGGCCGGACCGGTCCCACGCAAGGTAGGGACGACCGCAACATGTACGACGATGGCTGGGATGCTTCCGCCGGCGGCGATCTGGAGGCGGTCGCCATGCACGCTCCCGGGGTCTGGGTGGGCCTACGAGCACCACGGCGTCGGTGAGATCGTCGACGTCGACCCCGGCCGGATCAGGATCCGTTTCGCCGGCGGAATAGTGACCGTCGCCGTCGACGCCTTCGGGCCCTCCGGGTTTGTCATGCTCGGCCACCGCTTGCACAGAGCCGGACGCCGGGGCACAGTGGTGGTCATGGTCGACGAGTTCTACTGGTGCGTCGAGCACGACCGGGTGGAGAGCGGCGACGGCCGCTGCCCACGCCGGAACCTGCTCGGCCCATACCCGGATCGGGCCTCCGCCGCACGAGCCCTCGACATGGTGCGGCGACGCAACGAGATCGCCGATGCCGCGGACAAGCGCTGGGAGTGACGTCTACCGCCGATTCACGGTGATCAGGTCACGGTGACCACTCGTCGATGGTGAGCCCGACGATCCGGGGCATCCCGTTCTCGTAGTCGATGGCCACGTACCAGGAGTTCCAGTCCAGCCCGCCGTACTGCGGGTCGTCGCCCGGGTCGTACATCCCCACGTAGTTGAAACCGGTCAGCTCGAACGGGATGGCCAGCTCACCGAACCCGTTGCCCCCGAACACCGTCTCGTTCCACGAGATCACCCGGTCGTCGTCGCCCCACACACTCAGCCATCGGTCGGTGATGGCCTCGGCGAAGGTGCGGTCGGGCAGCTCGGCCAGCTGCGAGGGATCGGAGGAGTCGAGCGCCGCAGACGGCCACTTGTAGGTGGTGGGATCGGTGAGGATCCCATCGAGAGCCTCCCTGTCGAAGTGGATGGGGGCTGAGTTGTGGGCGACGTACAGACCCCGTTCCGAGACCATGGGGCGGATGTCGCCGTCGGCGGCGATGGCGACGGCGAAGTCATCGAGCAGGTCGATGACGGCGTCGTCAGCGGCGAATGTCGACGCCTCAACCACGGCCCCGAGGTAGGTGGCGTTGACCCAGCCGGCCCCACGGGGGGTGTCGATCTCGGCCCAGATGGACGATCCCACCACGGCGGTCGCACCCAGGCGATGGACGACCGCCCCGGGGACGACCTTCCCGATGATCGGGTTGCTCACCCCGGCGCCGGTGCGCACGTTGAGGGTGTCGTCGTCGGCCACCAGCACCACCCGTCCCAGCTGCGACGAGGCGATGCCGACGATCGGCGGGAGATCGTCCTGCGTCCAGGTCTCGGTGGCGCCGCTGCCGGTGTCCGGTCCCATGGGCAGGGCCGACAGGAAGTCGCCGTTCTCCATCGGGGGATGGTCGAGGACGATGCCCTCGCTGGAGAACACCAGCACCTGCTCGCCGTCGAGGCGGAAGTCGACGCGGTCGATGGAGGGGAACTGGGTGAGGGTGTACACCACCTGCGCCAGCCGGCTCGTCATCGAGAAGCTGCCAGCCCCCTCTTCGAACTCGAGGGACAGGTCGATGGTGGCCAGCCCGTCGTCGATGTCGAGCCCCAGCAGCAGGGTGTCGGCGGGGACGGCGGACGCCAGCCCGGCGCCTTCCTCCTCGGCGGTGGGACCCTGGATGAGGGCGCGGATGGCGTTGGCGGCAACCCCCGGGGTGTCCACCGACCGGGTCACCGTGGAGGCATGGGCCCCGTCCTTCACCAGGTAGATGTCGACGAAGACCTCGGTGGGACCGGTGGGAGGTGCGGTGGTGTCCACCGACGGCACCGACGTGGTGCTGGTGGTGGTAGCACCGCCGCCCGGGGTCGTGGTCGTGGTGGGCTCGCCGGGGCTGGTGGTACTGGTGGTGGTGGGCTGTGTCGGGGCGAGTGTGCCCCCGCTGCCGACACCTCCCCCACCGCAGGCGGCGACGGTGAGGGCGACGGCGGCGACGAGGGTGGCGAACCGGTTCATGGTGAGACTCCTGTGGCGTCCGGGTTGATGACGTTGCCAGCATCCGCCGCCGACATCTCATCGCCATTACCGCCGGGTAACGAACCGGTAACAGGCATGCGCAGCTCGAAGGTGATCCCGCGGCCACCATCGGCATGGCACGCCGTCAGCTCGGACCCCATGCGGGCGGCGTGCTGGGCGGCGATGGCCAGCCCTAGTCCGGTGCCACCGCGGCGAGCCGGGTCCGCCATGTAGAAGCGGTCGAACAGCAGCGGCATGGCCGCGTCGTCGACCCCGGGACCGTCATCGGTGACGGTTATCGTCAACACGTCGCCGGTCAGGTCGGCGGCGACCGTCACCGACGCCCCGGGGGCATGGGTACGGGCGTTGTCGAGCAGGTTGGCCACCACCCGCTCCAACCCGACGCGGTCGACGGTGACGGGTCGGTTGCCGGCAACGGTGAGGGTGGCCTCGGGGTGACGGTCGGCGACGACGGCCGCCAGGAACGCCTCGAGGTCGACAGGGGACGGTTCGGGGGTGGGTGCGGCGGTGTCCAGCCGGGAGACCTCGAGCAGCTCCTCGACCAGGTGCCGCAACCGGCCAACGTCACTCACCAACATCTCGCCCACCAGGCGGGTTTCGGAGGGCAGGACCCCCAGGTGGGGTGACAGGATCGCCGCCTCGTTGACCAGCGCCGTCAACGGGGTGCGCAGCTCGTGGGCCACGTCGGCGACGAAGCGGCGCTCTCGGGCCCGCGAATCCTCGAGCTCAACGATCTTCTGTTGCAGCGATGCCGCCATGTCGTTGAAGGCCACCGCCAGCGCCCCCAGCTCGTCGGCTCCTCGCGGCGGGATGCGCACCTCCAGGTCGCCTTCCGCCATCCGGTGCGCCCCCTGTGACGCCGCCCGAACGGGGCGGAGCACGGTGCGGGCGATGAGCCCGGCCACCAACGCCCCCAGCACCGCCACCCCCAACCCGGCGCCGGCCAGCACCCGGCGTAGCTCGGCGAGCGCGGCGTCGACCTCGCCGGCGGAAAACTCGAAGTAGAAGTCCGGTCCCACCTCGGGCCGGGCCACCCCCACCACCAGCACCGGTTCGTCGCCCAACTCGGTGAACTGGTAGCCGATCTCCCCGCCGTCCACCAGGGCCACCAGATCGGGGTCCAGCCGGTCGGGGGCATCCTCCAGCCGCGATGAGGAGACGAACGGATCACCGTCGCCGAAGTCGACGAACACCCCTTCGCTGCCGCGCAGCACGAAGCGTGCCAGCAGTCCGCTGGCGTCGAACTGCTCACGATCGGCACCGGCGGCCAGCACCTCGGTGGTGGCCAGTTCGGTGACATTGAACCGGGTGCGGGCAACGGCGTCATCCACCAGCTGGGAGCGCAGCGAGCGCTGCACCAGCAGATAGCCCAGCCCACCCACCAGCAGCGCCGTCACCGCCACCAGGGCGATGACCGTGGCCACCAACCGGGAGCGGAAGCTGCGCAGCATCAGCGGGCGGCGCGGTAGCCGACACCGCGCACGGTCTCGATCACCGGGGCGGTTCCCGGCGCCGTCTCCAGCTTGGCCCGAAGCCGCTGCACGGCGACGTCCACCAGCCGGGAGTCGCCCAGGTAGGAGTATCCCCACACCCGCTCCAGCAGCATCTCGCGGGTGAACACCTGCCCGGGGCGCCTTGCCAGCTCGACGAGCAGCCGGAACTCGGTGGGGGTAACCGCCACCTCCTCACCAGACCGACGGACCCGATGCCCGGGCACGTCGATGTGGACATCGCCCAGAGTCACCGTCTCCGCCGGCTGGAGGTGGTGGGCACGGCGCAGCGCGGCCCGCATCCTGGCCACCAGCACCGGCATCTCGAACGGTTTGGTGACGTAGTCGTCGGCCCCCGATTCGAGCCCGACCACGATGTCGACCGTCTCCGCCCGCGCGGTGAGCATCACCACCGGCACCGACGACTCGGTGCGGATCACCCGGGCCACCTCCAGCCCGTCGACCACGGGCAGCATGATGTCGAGCACCACCAGGTCGGGCCGCTGACGGCGGAACATGGCCAGCGCCTCCCGCCCGTCGGCGGCGGTGTCCACTCGGAACCCGGCCTGTTGCAGCCCGATGCGGGTGGTCTCCCGGATCGACGGATCGTCCTCGACGAGCAGGATGGTGGCGTCCACACCGGGGAGTATGGCGGGACACAGCCGATGCGACCGCAAACTTTGAGTGCTCAAAGTTTGGGCGGCAGAGGCACCTCGGTCAGGAGGTCGGAAGCGCCTGGCGGGGGTAGTTGCCGGCCGCGTTCCACAGGATCCAGCCGTAGCCTCGCTCGTCGGCGGCGGCGATGGCGGCGGCGATCTGGTCCGCCGTCCAGTAGAAGGCTTGCAGCCACGGCCGGATCAAGGTCCCCGGGGCCACCCGGGAGGCGGCGTCGTCGAGGGCGCCGGCGGTGACCGCCGCCGGGTGCTCGTTCGGGTCGGGGAAGCCGAGCCAACCGGGGGCGTAGTGGCTGGGGTACACCATGGGGCTGAGGGCGTCGACCACCGCCGACAGCTCCTCGGGGCGCTGCCCGATGCCCTCATCGGTTGACGAGGACACCACGATGCCGAACACCGCCGCCGACACCGCACATCCCAGCGGGTGCAGGGCGTTCTGCGCTGCGGCGAGGAAGCCGCCGATCACCTCGACCCGCTGGTCGGCGGTGAGCGGCTGGGCCGCCTGCGCCACCGCGGCGGTGAGCCCGGCGGGGAATCGCACGTAGTCGAACTGGACCTCGTCGAAGCCCAGCCGGCAGGCCTCCACCGCCAGGTCGATGGGGTAGATCCAGTTGGCCTCGTCGGCGGGGTTGACCCAGATGCCCGCCAGCTTGGCCTGAGGGTCGTCGGACCACACCTGGTCCTCGAAGGTGACGACGCGGGCGATGGTGTACAGCCCGGCCTGGTCCGCCTGATCCAATACCGCCGCCGGGTCGTAGGTGGGGTTGACGGCACCCAGCTGCCTGGCCCGGCGCACCGTGGTGGCGTAACGGACCATGCCCGTCTCGTCCTTGGTGTCGAAGACAAGGGCGTTGACCGTGGTGCCTTCGATCAGTTCGAGCAGCGCCTCGAACTCGGCGGGGTCGCCGGCCACGTCCGGTATCGCCCGCACCGCTCTCACAACCCGGGGTTCCAGCTCGATGGCGAGGTGGGACCGGGCGCCGCGCCAGCGCACCTGATGGGGAAGCCATCCGGGGAGGGCCACCTCCACCATCCCGGTGCTGATCTGGCTGAGGGTGAAGAACCCGTTGGCGTCGGTGACGGCGGTGGCCTCAGCGGCGGTGACCACGGCGCCGGGCAGCGGGGTGCCGGCGGTGTCGGTGACGGCACCGGTGAGATCCCGCTGCGGGATGGTGGTGGTGGTCGTGCTGGTGGAGGAGGTGGTTGGCGGCAGGGTCGTGATCGGGGCCAGCGTGGTGATCGGGGCCAGCACCGTGCCGGCGGCGGCGGTATCGCCCGGGCCTGAAGGTGCCGGGGTGCAGGCCACCAGGGTCATCGCCACCGCGGCGCATGACAACACGGCAATAGAACGACCCATGGCGGGCAGGGTACCGGTGTCGGCCGTTTCACACGGACCCTGGAGGGAGTCCAGCGGGTCGTTCAGAGCCAGCCACTGCGGCGGAAGCTGCGGTACAGGAAGGTGGACACCAGCATCATGAGGACCACCACCAGGGGGAACCCCCACCATTGGTGGGCTCCCGGGATGAAGTCGAAGTTCATACCAAAGATTCCGGCGAGCACTGTCGGCACCACCCCGACGGCGACCCAAGCCGAGATCTTGCGCATGTCCTCGTTCTGGCGGACCCCGATCTGGGTCAGGTTGGCATCGAGGATGGAGGTGAGCAGGTCGCGGTCCTGGTCGACCGACGAGGCGAGGCGCACGATGTGGTCGTACACGTCGCGGAAGTACTCCTTGCACCCCGGGTTGACCAGGGCGACCTCTCCCTTGGCCAGGCGGAGCAACGGGTCGATCAGCGAACCGACCGCCGTCCTGAACTCCAGCACCTCACGCTTGAGGAAGTAGATCCGCTCGGTGGGGTTTGTCGACCTGGAAGTGAACACGTCCTGTTCGACCTCGCCGATGTCGTTCTCCAGCCCGGCCAGCACCGGGGTGTAGTCGTCTACCACCCGGTCCATCACGGCGTGGAGGACGGCCGCCGGTCCCATCTCGAGCAGATCCGGCCTGGTCTCCAGGTCGCGCCGCACCGTCGCCAGCTCGCTGGGCTTGCCGTGCCGGACGATGACGATGTACTGGCGTCCGGTGAGGATGATGATCTCCCCGAACTCGACCTCCTCGGTGTCGTCCAGGTAGCGGGCCGTCTTGAGCACCGCCAGCAGCGAGTCGTGGTAAACCTCCAGCTTGGGCCGCTGGTGGGAATTGACGGCGTCCTCGGCGGCCAGTTCATGCAGCCCGAACTCCATCTTCACCGCCTCGAACTCGTCGCGAGTCGGTTCGTACAGGCCCAGCCACACGAAGCCGTCTTCGCCTACTTGGTCGAGAGCGCGGTCGATCGACAGCGTCTCCGTGACCCGCTTGCCCTTCTCGTATACCGCGCAGTCGACGATCACCCACTCATCTTGCCACGCCAGCGGCAGCCGGCAAGGGTGAACGGTGGTCGGGGCCTGGTGAGTACGGTATGCGGGTGATCCTGCATCCTTTCCCGCCCGGCCTCGAACCGACGTGCAACGGCCTCCACGCCTACGCCCAGGCGGTAGGCGCCGTGGCCAGGACCCACGCCGTTGTTCACCCCAACTGGTGGCACCTGGGGTTGACGGTGCGCCCCGATGGTCTCGTCACCGTCCCCATCCCGCTGGACTCCGGTGGGACCTTGGCGGTGCGCTTCGACCCGGCGGCGGCGGCGGTGGAGGCCGTATCGAGCGGCGGCGAGGAGGTGGCGATCGGACTCGACGGGGCGACCCCCACCGAACTGGCCGAGGAGCTGATCCGGTTCGTCGCCCGGTGCGGGTTGGCCGGCGACCTCGACCTGGGTCGGGTGCCGCCCGGACCCGTCGAGGTGGACTGGGACGTCGCCGCCGCCTACACGGCGACGCTGATCGACATCGAGCGCACCCTGGAGCAGCATCGGGTCACCCTGGGCACCGCCGCCGGGCCGCTGCTGGTGTGGCCTCACGGGTTCGATCTGTCCTTCGAGTGGTTCGGCACCAGGATGGTGGCCGGTGAGGACGGGGAGGCTCCCGCCCAGCTCAATCTGGGGTTCTCGCCGTTCCACGGCGGCTACTTCTACTCCAACCCGTGGCCGTTCGACGAGGCGCTGGTGGACACGCCGCTTCCCGACGGGGCGTCCTGGCACCTCGACGGGTGGCAGGGCACGATCCTTCCTTACGACCAGGTGGGCGGGCTGGAGGACGGCGCCGACCGGGTACTCGCCTACGCCGCCGCCGTACATCGCGTCGCCCGCCCCACCCTGGATGCTTAGCTCCTTTGCCGAGTGCAACCGCCTTGAGTTGCAGAAGCCCAAACTTTGAGCGCTTTCCATCGCATAGCGATGGAAAGCGCTCAAAGTTCGTCGATAGGGCCGGTCGAGTCGGCTCCGATGTCCTCGTACCACAGGTCGGGGTGGGCGGCGATGAACGCCTCCATCAGGGCGATGCACCGCTCGTCGTCTACCACCTCGACGGCGATGCCGGCATCGACCAGCAGCTGCAGTGGTCCCTGGAAGGTGCGGTTCTCGCCGACGACCACCCGGCCGATCCCGTACAGCAGGATGGCCCCGGTACACATGGGGCACGGCGACAGGGTGGAGTAGATCGTCGCCCGGTGATAGGTGGCGGCGGGCAGCCTGCCGGCATTCTCCAGGCAGTCCATCTCGGCGTGGAGCACCACGCTGCCCCGCTGTACCCGCTTGTTGTGCCCCCGGCCGGCGATCTCGCCGTCGATGACCAGCACCGAGCCGATGGGGATCCCGCCCTCGGCGAGCCCGGCCTCTGCCTCGGCGAGGGCGGCGTCGAGGAACGGGTCGGCGTCGGCGGTCACCGCCACTCCAGGATCACCTTGCCGCATTGACCCGACCGCACCGTCTCGAATGCGGTGGCGTAGTCCTCGGCGGGGTAGCGGTGGGTGATCACCGGGGTGATGTCGAGCCCGGTTTGGAGCATGGCCAGGGTCTTGTACCAGGTCTCGAACATCTTGCGGCCGTAGACGCCGCGCAGGGTGAGGCCCTTGAAAATGATGTCGTTCCAGTCGATGGGGGCGTTGGCGGTGGGGATTCCTAGCAGGGCGATCTGCCCGCCGCTGTTCATCGTCGACACCATGTCGTGCAACGCCGCCGCCACCCCGGACATCTCCATGCCGACATCGAATCCCTCCCGCATCCCCAGCCGCCCCATCACGTCGACCAGCGACCTGGTGGTGACATCCACCGCCACGTCGGCGCCCATGGTCTCGGCGATCGCCAACCGGTACGGGTTGACGTCGGTGACCACCACGAAGCGGGCGCCGACGTGACGGGCCACCGCCGCCGCCATGAGGCCGATGGGCCCGGCGCCGGTGATTAGCACGTCCTCGCCCACCAGGTCGGCGCCGAGGGCGGTGTGCGCCGCGTTGCCCAGCGGGTCGAGGATGGCGGCCACCTCGTCGGGGATGTCGTCGGGTACCGGCTGCAGGTTCTCGCCGGGGATGGCCACCAGCTCGGCGAAGGCGCCGGGACGGTTGACCCCCACCCCGACGGTGTGGATGCACAGGTGGCGGCGGCCACCCTGGCAGTTGCGGCACCGCCCGCACACGATGTGACCCTCCCCGGAGACCCGCTGCCCGATGTCGACACCGGACACCTCGGAACCGATGGCGGCAACGGTGCCCATGTACTCGTGGCCGATGGTCATCGGCACCGCAATGGTGCGCTGCGCCCACTCGTCCCAGGACACGATGTGCAGGTCGGTGCCGCAGATCGACGCCTTGTCGACGGCGATGAGCACGTCGTTGGGCCCCACCTCTGGTTCGGGCACGTCCTCCATCCAGATGCCCGGCTCTGGTTTGGCCTTGACCAACGCCCGCATCAGCCCGCCACCCCCAGCTCGGCGCCCACGGTGGCGAAGCCGGCGATGGCCCGATCGAGATGCTGGCGGGTGTGCGCCGCCGACATCTGGGTGCGGATGCGCGCCTGGCCCCTGGGCACCACCGGGAAGGAGAATCCGATGACGTAGATGCCCCGGGCCAGCAGCCGATCGGCCATCTCCCCGGCCAGGGCGGCGTCGCTTAGCATCACCGGGATGATGGGGTGATCGGCACCGGTGAGGGTGAACCCGGCATCCTCCATCCCGGCCCGGAAGTACGTGGCGTTGCCAGCCAGCCGCTCCCGCAGCTCCGCCGAGCCGGCCACCAGGTCGAGCACCTCGAGCGTGGTGGCGGCGATGACCGGAGCCAGCGTGTTGGAGAACAGGTAGGGGCGGGAGCGCTGCCGTAGCCACTCCACGATCTGGCGGCGACCGGAGGTGTACCCGCCGGAGGCGCCCCCCAACGCCTTGCCCAGGGTCCCGGTGACGATGTCGACCCGGTCGGTGAGCCCGTAGTGGTCCGGGGTGCCGCCGCCGTGCGGACCCATGAAGCCCACGGCGTGCGAGTCGTCGACCATCACCATGGCGTCGTGCCGGTCGGCCAGCTCACAGATCCCGGGGAGGTCGGCGACGACCCCGTCCATGGAGAACACCCCGTCGGTGGCGATCAACCGGAACCGGGCCTCCGCCGCCGCCTTCAGCTGGCGCTCCAGGTCGGCCATGTCGTTGTTGGCATAGCGGAGACGTTGCGCCTTGCACAACCGCACCCCGTCGATGATCGAGGCGTGGTTGAGGGAGTCGGAGATGACGGCGTCCTCCTCGCCGAGCAGGGTCTCGAACAGCCCGCCGTTGGCGTCGAAACACGACGAGTACAAGATGGTGTCCTCGGTGCCGAGGAACCGGCTCAGCGCCGCCTCCAGGTGGCGGTGCACGTCGTGGGTGCCGCAGATGAACCGCACCGAGGCCATCCCGTAGCCATGCTCGGCGAGGGCGGCGGCGGCGGCGTCGATCAGCGCCGGGTGGTTGGCCAGCCCCAGGTAGTTGTTGGCGCACAGGTTGATCACCTCGGAGCCGTCCTCGAGGGTGATCACCGCATCCTGCTGGCTGGAGATGGTCCGCTCCGCCTTGTACAGCCCGTCGTGGCGCAGCTGGTCGGTCTCGGCGGTCAGGTGATCGAGAAAGCGCTGGGTCATGACACCTCCGTCACCGAGTCTATGGAGGCGCCGTCGTGCTCGCGCATCCGGTGCTCGGCCGAGGCATCGCGGGGACAGAACTTTGAGCGAGTCACCACGCAGAGCGGGGTTACTCGCTCAGAGTTACCAAGCACTAACCGCGGCGATGGTTGGTGCTGAGTGCCGCCGATCGCTACGTTGGTGCTCCCGGCACCACGCCTGGGCGATGCAAGGAGGATCCTTCCGATGAATACCCCCCGCTTCCGTTGGCCAGCGGTGATGCTGGCGCTGGTCCTGGTCCTGGCGGCGTGCACCGGTGACGATGACGACGGTGCCGCCGAGACCACCATCACCTCCGGGGCTGCCGCCGCCACCACCGCCGCTCCCGATGCTGCCGCCGCCACCACCGCGGCCCCCGATGCCGCCGCCACCACCACCGCCGCTCCGGCGCCTGCTCCCTCGGGGGGATCGGTGCTGGACACCGTGATCGCCAACGACGTGGTCCGCTGCGGCACCCGCGGCGACCTGCCCGGCTTCGCCGTGCTCACCCCCGAGGGCGACCACGAGGGCTTCGACTCGGACTTCTGCCGGGCCATCGCCGCCGCCGTGCTCGGTGACGCCACCAAGGTGGAGCACGTCGACGTGGAGACCGCCGACCGGTTCACCGCGCTGCAGTCCGGCCAGATCGACGTGCTGGTGCGTAACGCCACCTGGACCGCCAGCCGCGACGGCGCCGAGGCGGCGACGTTCCTGCAGCCCAACTTCTACGACGGCCAGGGAATGATGGTCGCCGCCGACAGCGGCTTCGCCAGCGTCGCCGACATGGACGGGGTCATCGTGTGCGTGGCCACCGGCACCACCACCGAGGGCAACGCCTCCGCCGAGGCCGCCCGGCTCGGGCTCGACTGGGAGGTGCGCCCCTTCGACGACGTGGCGCTGATCCAGGAGGCCTTCATCGCCGGTCAGTGTGACGGGTGGAGCTCGGACGTCAGCCAGCTCACCGGGTTGCGATCGGTGTATCCCGACGGTCCCGAGACGCTGACCATCCTCCCCGAGGTGTTCTCCAAGGAGCCGCTGGCCCCGGCGGTTCGTGACGGCGACAGCCAGTGGGCCCAGGTGGTCAACTGGGTGATCCTGGCCACCATCCAGGCCGAGGAGTTCGGGATAACGGCGGCCAATGTCGACGAGATGCTGACCTCCGAGGACCCGAGGATCCTGGCGTTCCTCGGCGAGGCCGTGGAGGGCGAGGAGGGGGCTGCGGTGCTGGATGCCGGTCTGGGTCTCCCCGCCGACTTCGCCTACCAGATCGTCAGCCAGGTGGGCAACTACGGCGAGATCTTCGAGCGCCACCTGGCCCCGCTGGGCCTGGAGCGTGGCATCAACGACCTGTGGATCAACGGTGGCCTGATGTACGCCCCGCCCTACCGGTAGGCGGAAGGGATAACCGGCACCAGGGGTGACGCGGGGTGGGGATCCCCACCC
>JACDBE010000252.1 GCA_013695075.1 Acidimicrobiia bacterium | reverse complement strand
GCCCTGGGCGCCGGAGGTTGTCGAGGGCCGGCAAAGCCGGCCCTCGGGCGTGCATCCTCCCGTGCTGGTGTGTGGACCAGGGACATCGTTGGACAGGTGTGCGGGATCATCCCTGACAGATTGTGATGTCGGATGCGGAAGGTTCCGTGGTGCCGTGGAGGCTGTGTGAGCTGGTGGCGGCGTCCGGGTCCTCACCGGTGAGCATCTGCGGCGGCTGGAGCCGGTGCCTGCGAGTGACCCACGGCTCGGTACCGGCGGGGTGGTGCCGAAAGCCGCGGGCGGGCGGGACGGCGTCGATACCATGAGGCCAATGAGCTACCAGGTGCGCACCCGGGTGTTTGAGGGCCCGCTCGATCTGCTGCTGCAGCTCATCACCTCGCACCAGGTAGACATCACCGAACTCGACCTGGGTCGGCTGGTCACCGAGTACCTGGAGCACCTCGACGTCATGCGCACCCTCGACCTCGACGTCACCTCCGAATTCCTGGTCATCGCCGCCACCCTCATCCAATTGAAGGCCCGGCACCTCCTCCCCGGTACCGAGCCCACCGACCTCGACGAGGAGCTGGCCCTTCAGGAGGAACGGGACCGGTTGCTGGCCAGGCTGCTCGCCTGCCTCACCTTCAAGGACGTCGCCGCCGTGCTGGCGCACCGCCTCGAAGGCGCCACCCGATTCGTGCCCCGGCTGGCCGGGCTCGACGACGACATCCGCCCGGCCCCTCCGGAAGTGGTGCTCGCCATCCGCCCCGCCCAACTGGCCGCCATCGCCGCACGGGTCTTCGCTCACGTGGCCGAGGAGCCCGAGATCGACCACCTCGACTTCGACCTGCCCTCGGTGGAGGCCGCCATCCACGACGTCAGGATGCAGCTCCGGTCCGGGGCGGTCACCGAGTTCGGCGAGGTGGTGGCGCACTGCTCGGGCCCCGTCGAGGTCATCGCCTACTTCCTGGCGCTGCTGGAGCTGTCCCGCTGGGGCATCGTCCGCATCGAGCAGGCGGAGCCGGCGGGGCCGATCTCGCTGCGCCACGACCCCGACGCCGACGCCGCCGGCATCGACATCGACCAGGTGGAATGGTGACCGTGGGCACCCGAGGGATCATCGAGGCCATGCTGTTCGTCGCCGAAGAGCCGCTCACCGCCGGCGAGATCGCCCAGGTGGTGGAGCTTCCCCGGTCGGCGGTGGAGACCGAGCTGACCGGGCTGGCCGCCGCCTACCAGGATGGCGGCGGCGGGATCGTGCTGCGCCAGGTGGCCGGCGGGTGGCGGCTGTACACCCACCCCGACGCCCGGCCATACCTGGAGCGGTTCGCCACCACCGACAAGGCCACCCGGCTGTCGGCACCGGCGCTGGAGACGCTGGCGGTGGTGGCCTACCGCCAGCCGGTGTCGCGGGGCCAGATTGCCCAGATCCGCGGGGTCGACTCCGAGCAGGCGCTGCGCACCTTGCAGCGGCGAGGGCTGGTGACGGAGGTGGGCCGGGCGGTCGGCTCCGGTTCGGCGCTGCTGTACGGCACCACCGACCTGTTCCTGGAGAAGCTGGGTGTCGACGGGTTGGGGGACCTGCCGCCGATCGCCGATCATGTGCCGCCCGCCCAGGTGATGGAGACGCTGGAGCGGCCCTTCCGGCCCGAGGCGTGACCGAGCGGCTCCACAAGGTGATCGCCAACGCCGGGTTGGCGTCCCGCCGGCGCGCCGAGCAGCTCATCGCCGCCGGGCGGGTGACCGTCGACGGCAAGCGGGCCACCATCGGACAGCGGGTCGATCGGGCCACGGCGGCCATCGAGGTCGACGGGGTACCGCTCCCGGTGCGGCCCGACCTGGTGTACCTACTCACCTACAAGCCGGCCGGGGTGGTCTCCACCGCCGCCGACCCGCAGGGCCGCCCCACCGTGGTCGAGCTGGCCGACGCCGACCGCAGGGTGTTCCCGGTGGGTCGGCTCGACACCGATAGCGAGGGGCTGCTGCTGCTTACCAACGACGGTGATCTCACCTTCCGCATTGCCCACCCCTCCACCGGGTTTCCCAAGACGTACTCGGTGCTGGTGGAGGGCGAGGTGGCACCGTCGGTGGGGCGCCGCCTGGTGAGGGGAGTGGAGTTGGACGACGGGATGGCGAGGGCGGCGACCGCCCGAGTGATCGATCGGCGTCCCGACCGCAGCCTGATGGAGATCGTGATGACCCACGGCCGCAAGCGAGAGATCCGCCGCATGTGCGCCGCCGTCGGTCACCCGGTGATCCGGTTGGTACGCACCGCCATCGGTCCCCTCACCGACCCCAGGCTTGCTCCGGGCGACGTCCGCCCCCTCACGTTCGACGAGGTGCGGTCGCTGTACGCCGCCACCCGGCGGCCGGTCGACACGGCCCGGGGAGACGGGGCGTGACCCACCGCACCGTTTCCTATCCCCAGGAGCCGTTTCAGGCAACCGTCGCCGTCCCCGGGGACAAATCGCTGTCGCACCGGGCACTGATCCTGGGTGCGATGGCGGCGGGCAGGAGCCGGGCGATCGGTTTGGCACCGGGAGCCGACGTGGCGGCCACCGTGGCGGCGTTGCGAGCCCTGGGGGTGGGCGTCGACGCCGGGTGGATCGATAGCCCCGGGGTGGAGGGATGGTCGGACCCGGGCGCGCCGCTCGATTGCGGCAACTCGGGCACCACAATGCGGCTGCTGGCCGGTGCCCTTGCTGGACGTAGCTTCGCCTCCACCCTCACCGGGGACGCCTCGCTGCTGGCCCGTCCCATGCGCCGCCTGGTGGGACCGCTGGGCGCCCTGGGAGCCATGGTGACGGTGGCCGAGCCTGCCGGGACACCACCGGTGACCGTGTACCCCGTTCCCCGGCTCCACGGCGCCACCGTGGCCATCGACCTGGCCTCGGCCCAGCTGCGGACGGCGGTGGCGCTGGCTGCCATGCAGGCGGAGGGGGCGACGGTGATTGCCGGACCGGTTGGCTACCGCGACCATACCGAACGCTGGTTGGAGGCGCTGGGCCGAGGGGCACCCCATGGTGCCGACGGGTTCCGCATCGACCCCGGTCCGCTGCCCATCGCCGAATACCGCATCCCCGGCGACCCCTCCAGCGCGGCCGTGCTGTGGGCGATGGCAGCGCTACGGCGCGGGTCCGCCGTCACCACCCCGGGGGTGTCGCTCAACCCAGGGCGCATCGGGTTTCTCCAGATCCTGGAGAGGTTCGGGGCGGTGATCAGCGCCGAGGTCACCGGGTCGGTCTTGGGGGACCCGGTGGGGACGGTCACCGTCACCGGCGGCGGGCTGTTTGGGCTCGAGGTCCCGGAGTCGCTGGCCGCCGCCACCCTCGATGAGCTCATCCTGGTGGGGGTGCTGGGGGCGCTGGCCGAGGGGATGACCGTGGTGCGGGGCGCCGCCGAGCTACGCACTAAGGAGAGCGATCGCATTGCCGGCACCGTCGACCTGATCCGCCGGCTGGGTGGGGGCGCCGAGGCCACCGAAGACGGTTTCGCCGTGGTCGGGATGGGAGAGCTCGACCCTGGAGCAGTTCGCTCCAGGGGCGACCACCGGTTGGCGATGGCCGCCGCCGTCGCCGCCGTCGCCGTCGATGGGGCGGTGGTCATCGAAGATGCCGACGCCGTGTCGGTGTCGTGGCCCGGCTTCTATGAGGTGATGGAGCGGCTGTGGTCGTAGCCTGCGTCGGGTCGGTGGTGCCGCCGTGGCGGGCCGTCGCCAACGGTCATTGCGGAAGAAGGGCCACGGAGGGTATGTGGTCATAGCCATCGACGGTCCCGGCGGGGCGGGGAAGAGCACGGTGGCGGCCCGCTGTGCCCAGCTGCTGGCGTTGCCCCATCTCGACACCGGGGCCACCTACCGGGCGGCCACGGTCGCCGCCCTCCGTTGCGGTGCCGACCCGGGACACCCCGAGGCGGTGCTGGCGGCGGTGATGGGCGCAGCCATCCGCTACGAGTCCGGACAGGTGTGGCTCGACGGTGAGGACGTCACCGACGCCACTCGCTCCGCCGAGGTGGCTGCCGCGGTCAGCGCGGTGTCGGCCCATCCGCAGGTGCGCCGGGTCATCGTCGACCTGCAGCGGGCCTGGGTTGGCGCCCACGGCGGCGCCGCCGTTGTGGAGGGTCGCGACATCGGGACGGTGGTGTTTCCCCAGGCATCCGTCAAGGTGTTCCTCACCGCTCGCCCGGAGATTCGAGCCGCCCGGCGGGCCGCCGAGGAAGACCCGGCCGCCCTGGAACGACGGGACCGGTTCGACGCCTCTCGGGAGACGTCGCCCCTCCGTCCGGCCGCCGACGCTCTGGTCATCGACACCTCGGATCTGAGCGTCGAGGAGGTGGTGGCGACGGTGGTGGGCCTGGTGCTCGAGGACGGCCGGCAAACCTCGTGCGACTGACCCGCGTGGCGGGTGAAACGTTCCAGGTTGGGTCGTGCCCGCGCCAAGCGGCCCGCCTCAGACGGCGAGCAGCTCCAGCGCCTCGGTGGCTCCCCAGTCCCGGTCATGCTCGATGGGACCGGGTCGTCCCGGGGTGCGGCAGGCGTAGCCTCCCTCCACCAGCGCCTGCAGGGTGGCCACCAGCCGGCGTAGCGACGGCGGCAGCGGGAAGTACTCGTCCTCGTCGGTGAGCCTGAGCAGGTCGACCCCATCGGTGGGAGCGACGGCGTCGATCACCGCCCGTACCCGCTGGTCGGGGGCGGACGCTCCGGCGGTGACCCCCACCGTGGTCACCCCCTCCAGCCAGGCCGCATCGACCGCATCGGGGCCGTCGACCCGGTGGGCGGCGACCCCGGCCTTGCGGGCCACGCGCACCAGCGCCTGGGTGTTGGACGAATTCTCCGACCCCACCACCAGCACCACCTCGCAGCGTTCGGCCAGCGCCTGCACCGCCTCCTGGCGGTTGGTGGTGGCGTAGCACAGGTCGCTGCGGCGGGCGGTCCACAGGTCCTGATAAGCGGCCTGTGCATCGCCCAGCACGCCTTCCCACTCGTACAGGCCGAGCGTGGTCTGAGCGAGCAGCGCCACCTTGGACGGGTCGGTGGGGGAGAAGCCACCCAGACCCACCCGGGGGTCGACCAGCGTCACCGCCTGGGGGGCCTCGGCGACGGCGCCGATGGCCTCGTCGTGGCCCTGGTGACCCACGTAGATGATGTCGTAGCCCATGCCGGCCATCCGCCGCACCTCATGGTGCACCTTGGTGACCAGCGGGCAGACGGCATCCACCATCACGGCCGCCCGCTCGGTGGCGGCGTCCACCACCTCGGGAGCCGACCCGTGGGCGGAGAGCATCACCGGTCGGCCGGGCGGGACGTCGGCGATGCGGTCGACGAACACCACCCCGGCCCGCTCGAAGGCGGCCACCACCGCCGCGTTGTGGACGATCTCGTGGTAGCAGTACACCGGCGGCTCGAAGATGCGCACCATCCAGGTCAGCGCCTTGATGGCCATCTCCACCCCGGCACAGAACCCCCGCGGCTCAGCCAAAACCACCTTGGCAACCATGCCCACGATGGTAGGCCAGAGCTTCGGCGAGGGGGCACGAGGGGCAAGGATTGCTGCCCCCTAGAATCTGTGGATTCCCTGTCTCGCAAGGTCCCGATGTCGTATCCGACCGTCCTCGAAGTGGTGCCCGGGAGCCCGGCCGATGTTGCCGGGCTTCTCGTTGGCGACGAGCTGGTCAGCATCAACGGGGTCACCCCCAGCGACGTCATCGAGTACCAACAACTGGTCGACGACGACGACCCGGAGCTGGTGGTGCGCCGCTCCGGGTCGGACCTGGGGGTGGTGGTGGCCAAGGATGCGGCGCATCCGCTCGGGTTGCGGCTCAACGCCTCGATCTTCGACCGGGTGCAGACTTGCGACAACCACTGCGAGTTCTGCTTCATCTACCAGCTGCCCCCCGGGATGCGGAAGTCGCTGTACCTCAAGGACGACGACTACCGGCTGTCGTTCCTGTACGGCAACTTCACCACCCTCACCCGGTTCACCGAGCTCGACGTGGCCCGGGTGGTGGAGGAGAAGCTGGGGCCGCTGTATGTGTCTATCCACGCCACCGACCCGGTGGTGCGCACCCGGATGCTGCGCAACCCACGGGGTGCCACCAGCCTGCGCTGGTTGCGTGGCCTGCTCGACCAGGGAGTGGTGGTGCACGGCCAGGTGGTGCTCTGTCCGGGGATCAACGACGGCGCCGTGCTCGACCGTACCTGCGCCGAGATCCTGGTCCGTTACCCCCGGCTGGCCACCGTGGGCATCGTCCCATTGGGCCTGTCGCGCTACAACGCCGAAGCCAACCTGGTGGTGCACACCGCCGCGGGGGCGCGGCGCGACCTGGAGGTGGTCCACGCCTGGCAGGAGCGTGCCCTGGCCACGTGGGGGCGGCGGGTGTTCTTCGCATCCGACGAGCTGTACCTGGTGGCCGGGCTCCCCATCCCACCCACCGAGGCCTATGAGGCGTACAGCCAGCACGAGAACGGCATCGGGATGGTGCGGGCCTTCTACGACGAGCTCGACCGTCTCGAGGGGGGCAGCCGCCACCCGGTGCCGGTGGTCACCGGGGAGTGGCGGTCGATCCCGGCTGCACCCGCTCTCGGCTATCGGGCGCCCCGCCATCTGAGCGACGACCCGGCCGCTCCCGCCGGGCCGGCAGTGGTGCTCACCGCCCGCTACGGCGTCGCCGCTCTGCACCCGGTCCTGCCCCGGATCGAGGCGCTGTCGGGTCGGACCGTGCGTCTGCTCGAGGTGCCCAATGAGTTCTTCGCCGGCAACGTGGGGGTGGCCGGGCTGATGGTGGGCGATGACGTGCGCCGGGCCATCGCCGCTGACATCGGGCCGGCCGCCGTTTACCTGCTACCGGACGTGGCGCTCCAGGGCGACCGCTTCCTCGACGATGTCGCCCTGGCGGACATCGCCGCCGCCGCCCCGGCTCCGGTGCGGGCGGTGCCGGCCACCGTCGCCGGCTTGCTGGAAGGACTGGCCGCATGAGCGCCGCCAGCTTGCCCGTCGTCGCCGTGATCGGACGGCCCAATGTGGGCAAGTCGACGCTGGTCAACCGCGTCCTGCGCCGCCGCCTGGCCGTGGTCGACCCGCAGGCGGGGGTGACTCGGGACCGCCGCCAGTTCGAGGCGGAGTGGAACGGGCGCAGCTTCATCCTGGTCGACACCGGGGGATGGGAGCTGAGCCCCGACGAGCCGCTGATCGCCCGGGTGCGGGGCCAGACCGAGGCGGCAGCAGCCGCCGCCGACCTCGTCGTCTACCTGGCCGACGCCACCACCCAGGTCACCGACGACGACCAGGGCATCGCCCGGCTGCTGCTCCGCTCCGGGGTGCCCCATCTTTTCGTCGCCAACAAGGTCGATGGGGAGCGGCAGGAGGCCCACCTCGACCATCTGTGGTCGCTGGGGCTGGGGGAGCCCATCCCCATCAGCGCCCAGCACGGTCGCGGGGTTGGCGATTTCCTCGACGCCCTGGTGGACAATCTGCCCGCCGAGGGGAGCGTCGAGTCCCGCTCCGGGCTAGCTCGGCTGGCCATCATCGGTCGCCCTAACGTTGGCAAGTCCACCCTGCTCAACAAGCTGGCGGGGGAGCAGCGGGTGCTGGTCGACGACCAGCCGGGCACTACCCGCGACCCCATCGACATGGTTATCGACCTCGATGGCGAGCCGTTCGAGATCGTCGACACCGCCGGCATCCGGCGCCGTACCAAGATCGACGACGACGCCGACTTCTACGCCGTGCTCCGTGCCCGGGAGGCCATCGCCACCGCCGATGTCGCCCTGCTGGTCATCGACGGCACCGGCGGGGTCACCCACCAGGAGCAGCGGCTGGCCGAGGAGATCGCCGCTGCCGGGGTGGGGCTCATCGTGCTGCTCAACAAGTGGGACGCCGTTGACGACGACGCCCGGGCTTTGACCGAGGACGGGGTGGGCGACCGGCTCGCCTTCGTGTCGTGGGCACCGGTGCTGCGTATCTCGGCGCTGACCGGCAGCAGGATCCACCGGCTCCCCAAGGCGATCCGCGCCGTGCTCGAGGCGCGACGCACCAGGGTGGCCACCCCCCAGCTCAACCGCCTCATCCGATCGTGGCAGGAGGCCCATCCACCCCCGATGCGCGCCGGCAAGCGGGCCCGCATCATCTACGCCGTGCAGGCCGACACCAACCCGCC
>JACDBE010000242.1 GCA_013695075.1 Acidimicrobiia bacterium | reverse complement strand
CGGCCCGGTCGGAGGCCTGGAGGCTACCGGCGTTGGTGACCACCCGGCGTATGTCGCGCGCCGACACCGGGTTGGCGATGAGACCGACGAGCGGGGTGCCGGACACGGGGTCCTCTGCGGATGGGTTTCCGAAACCTAGCAAGTGGCGCCAGTTGGCGTCCTGCCGGTACGGCGTGGGCCATCCAGACCTGGAAGGGTGAGCGGGATGTGAACAATCCCTAAATCCGGGTTGCATAGGGGGATGCCGGTGCCAGGATTGGCTACCACGCACCCGTCGACCAGATCGGCCGCCATGCGACATCGTCTCGCCCTGCTCACCCTCACCGCCGTGCTCGCCGTCGCCTGCGGCGGCGATGCCGAGGAGGGCGCCGCCCCGGCGACGGAGGACACCGCCACCACCACCCCGGCGCCGACCACAGAGGCCGCCGGCGGGCAGACCACCGTCGCTCCGCCGGCGTCGGAGGCACCAGCTACAACGGCGGCGCCCGCAACGGGTGCGACGGCACAGGCCGCACCGGAGACCCCGGAAATCCTCGCCTTCACCGCCCAGGGCGTTGACGGGGAGCCGTTCGATGCCGCCCGTCTTGCCGGCGACGACGTGGTGTTCTGGTTCTGGGCACCGTGGTGCACCACTTGCGCCGCCGCCGCCGAGGACGTGGCTGCCGTCGCCGCCTCTAGCGAGGGGGTGACCTTCGTCGGGGTGGGCGGGCTCAGCTCGGACGCCGACTCGATGGTCGGGTTCGTCGACGACCATGGCGTCGACGGCTTCACCCATCTGGCGGACACTACCGGCGACATCTACACCCGGTTCGGGGTCATCCAGCAGCACACCTTCGCCTTTGTCGACGACACCGGTGCGGTGGAGACGGTGGCGGCGTACGGCCGCGACGTCGATCTTCCTGCGCTCATCGACGAGATGTTCGGCTGAGCACCGGCCGATCGCGCTTGGCGCATGCCGTCTGATGCTCGCCTGATGCTCAACTCATGATCGACGGCCCATACCCGCTGGCGCTGGCGGCGGGCATGGTGGCCGCCCTCAACCCGTGCGGATTCGCTCTGCTCCCGGCGTACCTGACGATGCTCATCGTCGACAGCGACGACACCCGTCGGGTGTGGGCGGTGGGCCGGGCGTTGCGGATGAGCGCAGCCATGACCGCCGGGTTCGTGGCGGTATTCGGTACCTTCGCCGCCGTCGCCGTCCCGCTGGCGCTGTCGGTGGAACGGTTCCTGCCGTGGGCCACCATCGTGATCGGCGTCCTCCTCGTCGGGCTCGGCATCCGGCTGGTGACCGGCGGTGAGCTGATGCTGTCGCTTCCCCGGCTCGGCGGGGGCGCCCCGGATCGCACGGTGCGCTCCATGGCCGCCTACGGGGTGGTGTACGCCGTAGCCTCGTTGTCGTGCACCGTGGGACCGTTCCTGGCGATCGTCACCAGCGCCAGCCTCGCCGGCAGCGTGGTCGACGGGTTCCTGGTGCTGGTCGCCTACGCCTTGGGCATGGGCTTGGTGGTGGGGTTGCTCGCCGTCGCCGTGGCCCTGGCCAAGGAGGGTGTGGTGGGCGCTGCCCGCCGGTTGCTGCCCCACATCAACCGGATCAGCGGGGTGCTGCTCATCGTCGCCGGCGCCTACGTGGCCTACTTCGGCTGGTACGAGCTGCGGGTGTTCGCCGGGGGCTCCACCGACGACCCGATCATCGACGCCGCCGCTCGGATCCAGGGCACGCTGGCGTCGTGGGTGACCACGGCGGGAGCCTGGTGGTTGCTCGCGGGACTGGGGGCGTTGGCGGCGCTGGGATGGTGGATGGCGCGCCGCACTTCCCGAGTCAAACTTTGAGCAATTGACCACGCATACCGTGGTCACTCGCTCAAAGCTTGCCCAGCTGGGCTGCCCTACCCTGCCCGCCGTGCCCAGCAGCGCCGGCGCCGCAGCCATCCACGCCAGCCTGCCCGTGGTCGACGGGCACAACGACCTGCCGTGGAAGATCCGTGAGGAAGCCGATGGCGACCTGGCCGCCGCCGACCCCAGGGGCCACCTCGACGGCTACCACACCGACCTCGACCGGCTGGCGGCGGGAGGGGTTGGCGGCCAGTTCTGGTCGGTATACGTCCCCGGCGCCGACCCGGCACCGTTCGCCACCACGCTGGAGCAGATCGACCTGGTCGACCGCATGGTGGCGATAGCCCCCGATCGGCTGGGGAACGCCTTCACCGCCGCCGACGTGCGCACAGTCCGGGCTTCGGGTCGGGTGGCATCGCTGCGCGGAGCCGAGGGCGGCCACTGCATCGAGGGCTCGCTGGCCAAGTTGGCCGAGCTGCACGACCGCGGGGTGCGCTACCTGACCCTCACCCATACCGAGGCCAACGCCTGGGCCGACTCGGCCACCGACGAGCCCCGCCACGGCGGTCTCTCCGCATTCGGGCGCCGGATCGTCGCCGAGATGAACCGGCTGGGGATGATCGTCGACATCTCGCACGTGGCGCCGGCGACGATGCGGGCCGCCATCGAGGTGTCCGAACACCCGGTCATCGCCTCCCACTCGGGGGCGGCGGCGGTAGCCCCCCATCCCCGCAACGTGCCCGACGACGTGCTGGAGCTGGCGGCCGCCACCGGCGGCGTGGTCATGGTGCCCTTCTACCCACCGTTCGTGGTACCCGCCACCGCCGCCAAGGCGCTGGGGATGGCAGCCGACCGCCGCCACTTGCTGGCGACGGTGGGTGACCGCGACCAGGTGGACCGCCTCAACGCCGAGGCGACAGCCGACTGGGACCGCGGTTCGGTGGACGATGTGGCCGACCACATCGAGCACATCGTGCGGGTGGCCGGGGTCGACCACGTCGGGCTGGGATCCGACTTCGACGGGATCGACATGACCATCCCCGGGCTGGGCGACGTCGCCGGCTACCCGGCGCTCACCGAGGCGCTGCTCGCTCGCGGCTGGGAGGAGAGAGGGGTGCGCCAGGTGCTCGGCGACAACGTGCTGCGGGTGCTGGAGGCCGTCACCGGAAGATGAACAAGCTTTGAGGAGTCGCCCCGCCATGGGGGGTGACTCGCTCAATGTTTGCCCGGCTTTCGGGGCGTCGGAGGTGGTCGGGAGGTCGCCTAGGCTCTCGGTCCCGTCCCGTGTGAAGGAGCCGCCTTGTTCTCTCGTCTCGGACGCTGGTGCTACCGGCACCGCGTCAAGGTCCTCGTCGGTTGGGTGCTCGCCTTCTTCGCCGGAGGTGCCCTCATGGGGGCGGTGGGCACCGGGTACAGCACCGAGTTCGCCCTCCCCGATGTGGAGAGCAGGCGAGGGTTCGACATCCTCGACGAGCACTTCGCCGACTCCTCGGCCGGTGGGGAAGGCGGCACCATCGCCTTCCGTGCCGAGCAGGGCGTCGCCGACCCCGAGGTCGAACGGGCGATGACGGCGTTCCTGGCCGAGGTCGACCAGATCGAGCAGATCACCGTCACCAGCCCGTACTCCGCAGAGGGCGCCCAGCAGATCTCCTCCGTCGGTCCCGAAGCGGGCCGGATCGCCTATGCCGTCATCGGCGCCCCCCGGGGGATGACCCTGGAGGAGGCCACCGCCGCCGCCCAGGAGATGAAGGCGCTGATCCCCCAGGTAGATGGTCTCCAGGTGGAGATCGGCGGGCAGATCTTCGCCGAGTTCGCCGTGCCCAGTTCGGAGGCGCTGGGGCTGGCCTTCGCCATCATCGTGCTCATCGTGGCCTTCGGGTCGGTGCTGGCGATGGGTCTGCCGGTGGGCATCGCCCTGGCCGGGATCGGAGTGGGCTCGGTCCTGGTTGGGCTGTTCAGCAATGTGCTGTCGATCCCCGAGTTCTCCACCACGGTGGCGGTGATGCTCGGGCTCGGGGTGGGCATCGACTATGCCCTGTTCATCGTCACCCGGTTCCGGGAGCACGTCCACCGCGGCGCCAGTTTCGAGGAGGCGACCACCGTCGCCATCGACACCGCCGGACGGGCCGTCGCCTTTGCCGGGTCGACGGTGGTGATCTCGCTGATGGGGATGCTGCTCATGAACCTGGCGTTCGTGTCGGGGATGGCCATCGCCGCCGCCACGGTGGTGGCGGTGACGGCGGTGGCATCACTCACCTTGCTCCCCGCCCTGCTCGGCTTCGCCGCCCACCGGGTGGAGGTCACCCGGTGGCGTGGGTTGATCGCCGCCGGTCTGGTGGCGGTGGGGCTGGCCGGCTTCGCCCTGGACCTGGTGCCGCTGATGCTGGCCGGTTTCGTCGGCGCCGCGGTGGCGGTATTGGTCGGCTTTGCCTTCGCCCCGCTGCGCCAGGAGGTCCCCCATCGGGCGCCCCGACCGTTGCGGGAGACGATCTCCTACCGGTGGAGCCGGTACATCCAGCGACGGCCGTGGAGCAGCGTACTGGCGGCGGTGGCCATCCTCGCCGTGCTGGCGGTGCCGTTCTTCTCGCTGCGGCTGGCCTTCTCCGATGAGGGCAACTACCCCGAGGACACCACCACCCGGCAGGCGTACGACCTGCTCGCCGCCGGGTTCGGGCCGGGGTTCAACGGCCCGCTGCTGCTGGCCACCGAGGTCCCCGCCGGGACCGATCCGGCGGCGCTGGAGGCGGTCACCACTGCCATGGCCGCCGACGTGGGGGTGGCCTTCGTCACCCCGGCGGTCCCCAATGACCCGGCGGCACCTACCGCCGCCCTGTGGCGGCTGTTCCCCGCCACCGCACCGCAGGATGAGGCCACCACCGACCTGGTCAACCGGCTGCGGGACGAGGTGCTGCCTCCCGCCACTACCAGCAGCGGACTCGACATCGTCGTCTCCGGGAGCGTCGCCGCCGGCGTGGACTTCTCCGAGTACCTCACCGCGCGGCTCCCCGCATTCATCGCCGTGGTACTGGGGCTGTCATTCCTGCTGCTGATGCTCGCTTTCCGTTCGGTGCTGGTGCCGCTCAAGGCGGTGGTCATGAACCTGCTGTCGATCGGTGCCGCCTACGGGGTGGTCACCGCCATCTTCCAATGGGGATGGCTGGGTGGTCTGATCGGGGTCGAGCCCGCGCCCATCGAGCCGTTCGTCCCCATGATGATGTTCGCCATCGTCTTCGGGCTGTCGATGGACTACGAGGTGTTCCTGCTGTCGCGGGTACGCGAGGAGTACCTGCGCACCGGCGACAGCCGGGTGTCGGTGGCGGACGGGCTGGCCGCCACCGCTCGGGTGATCACCGCGGCGGCGGCCATCATGGTGGTGGTGTTCGGATCGTTCATCGGTGAGCCCGACCGGCTCATCAAGCTGTTCGGAGTGGGGCTGGCCAGCGCCGTGCTCCTCGACGCCACAGTGGTTCGCCTGCTGCTGGTGCCGGCCACCATGGAACTGCTCGGCGACCGCAACTGGTGGCTGCCCGGGTGGCTCGACCGCATCATTCCCAACATCGACGTCGAGGGCCACAGCCTCGAGCCCGACGTTGTCGCCGCAGAGCCGGAGCCTGTCTCAACCTGAAGTCCCTCAGCTGAGGAGAAGGTTCCAGCTGGCGACGCCCTCCGACCAGTCGGTGCTGAGCGGGGCATCCTGGCCCCAGGTGGCCACGTAGGTCCAGGAGTCGTCCTCGATCCAGGCCAGCGTGTCAAAGCTGGTGCCTTCTCTCTGATCTCACGGATGTGCAGGTCGACGGTCAACACGGGCCTCGGGCGCCTGCGCTGATACCACCTTCGACGGCCGACCGGCACTGACCCGGGCTCAGGCGGTGGGCTCTTCGGCCGGGGCGGGGCGGTAGGTCAGGTTGAGCACCCCGGTCTCGAAGACCTCGTGGTTCACCAGCTGCAGCCGGTGGGTGGTGTCGTCCTCGAACAGACGCTGCCCGTGGCCGACGGCGATGGGGTGGACGAGCAACCTCAGCTCGTCGAGCAGCCCGTTGGCCAGCAGCCACCGTACGGTGGTGGCACTGCCCGACATGGCGATGTCGCCCTCGGCGTCAGCCTTGATGGCCTCGAGCCGGCCGGCCACGTCACCCGACACCACCGCGGTGTTGTTCCAGTCGGCGCTGTCAAGGGTGGTGGAGACGACGTACTTGGGGATGTTGTTGATGTACGAGGCGAAGTCGTCCTCGGCGTTGGGCCAGTAGTCGGCCCACTCCTGGTAGAGCACCCTCCCCATCAGCATGGCGGAGGCGGTCTGCACGCCGCTCTCGACGGCAGCCCCCATCTCGTCGTTGAAGTAGGGGAAGTGCCACTGGTCGGGCGACTCGACCACCCCGTCAAGCGAGATGAAGAAGTTGGACACGATCTTTCCCATGATCCCTCCGGCTCTCGTTATCGGCTGCTGGGGGTGTGGACGGCGGCGGCAACCCGAACTCATCGCAGGACCAGCACCAACCAGCCTGCCGTCAGCCGGCTGCCATCCTGCGCAGCACCATGTGGAGGATCCCCCCGTGACGGAGATATTCCACCTCCACCGGGGTGTCGCAGCGACAGGTGGCCATGAACTCGACGGTGGTGCCGTCGGCCCGGGTCGCCGTCACCGCCACCGGCTGGCGGGGCTGCAGGTCGTCGTCGATGGCGATGGCGTACGTCTCCGTCCCGTCCAGGCCGAGCGACGCCGCCGTCGCCCCGTCGGCGTAGGTGAGCGGCAGCACCCCCATCATCACCAGGTTGGAGCGGTGGATGCGCTCGAAGGAATCGGCGATCACCGCCTTGACCCCGAGCAGGAAGGCGCCCTTGGCCGCCCAGTCCCGCGACGAGCCCATACCGTAGTCGTGACCTCCCAGCACCACCAGCGGGATCCCCGCCCCCTGATACGACAGGCTGGCCTGGTAGACGCTCTTGACGACACCGTCTGTGAAGTCGGTGGTGAACCCACCCTCGGTGCCCGGGGCCAACTGGTTGCGGATGCGGATATTGGCAAAGGTGCCCCGGGTCATCACCCGGTCGTTGCCCCGGCGCGACCCGTAGCTGTTGAACATGTCCTCGGTGACCCCCTGCTCCAGCAGGTACTGACCCGCCGGGGTGTCGGCGCCGATGACTCCCGCCGGGCTGATGTGGTCGGTGGTCACCGAGTCGCCAAGCTTGAGCAGCACGCGGGCCCCGGTGATGGGTTGCAGCGGCCGCGGTTCGGGGGGAAGGTCGGTGAAGAACGGGGGCTCCTGGACATAGGTGCTGTCCGGGTCCCAGGCGAACAGCGCCTCGCCGGCGCCAGGGATCGCCCGCCACTCGTCGGCTCCCTCGAACACCGAGGCGTACTGCTGGCGGAACTGCTCGCTGGTCACCGCCGTCGAGACGATGTCTTCGATCTCGGTCTGCGTGGGCCACAGGTCGGCCAGGTACACCGGATCACCCTCCGCATCGTGTCCCAGCGGGTCGGTGGTGAGGTCGATATCGACGGTACCGGCAATGGCGTATGCCACCACCAGCGGCGGTGACGCCAGGTAGTTGGCCCTCACGTCCGGCGAGATGCGCCCCTCGAAGTTGCGGTTCCCCGATAGCACCGAGGCGGCCACCAGGTCGTGGGCGTGAATGGCGGCGCTGATCGGCTCGGGCAACGGACCGGAGTTGCCGATGCAGGTGGTACACCCGTAGCCCACCAGGTAGAAGCCACATGCCTCCAGATCGTCCATCAGCCCGGCGCGCTCCAGGTAGTCGGTGACCACCTTGGAGCCGGGGGCCAGCGACGTCTTCACCCACGGCTTGCGGGTCAGCCCCCGCTGCCTCGCCTTGCGGGCCACCAGACCGGCCCCGATCATCACGTCGGGGTTGGAGGTGTTTGTGCACGAGGTGATGGCGGCGATGACCACGGCGCCGTGGTACAGGTCGAACTCGGCGCCGTCGTAGCTGACGGCGGCAGCGCCGCCGTTGGGGGGCAGGTTCTCCACGGTTGGCCCTCCCTCGGACACCATCTCGGCGACCGTCCCGGTGCCGGTGCGATCGGACTTGCCAAACGTGTTGGTGAGGTCCTGGCGCCATTGGCTCTTCATCCCGTGGAGCGCCACCCGGTCCTGGGGTCGCTTGGGCCCGGCCAGCGACGGCTCGACGGTGCCCATGTCGAGGTGGAGGTCGGCGGTGTACACCGTGTGCCTGGTGTCGTCGCGCCACAGCCCCTGCATCCGGCAGTACTGCTCAACGGTCTCGATCAGCCCCTCGGGACGCCCAGTCAGCCTGAGATAGCGGATGGTCTGCTCGTCGACGGGGAAGAAGCCGACGGTGGCGCCGTACTCGGGAGCCATGTTGGCGATGGTGGCCCGGTTGGCCAGCGGCATGTCGGCCAGCCCGGTGCCGTAGAACTCGACGAACTTGCCAACCACGCCGTACTGGCGCAGCATCTCGGTCACCCGCAGCACCAGATCGGTGGCGGTAGCCCCCTCGGCCAGCCGGCCGGTGAGCTCGAACCCGACCACCTCGGGGAGCAGCATGTAGATGGGTTGACCCACCATGGCCGCCTCGGCCTCGATGCCACCCACACCCCATCCCAGCACGCCGAGCCCGTTGATCATCGTGGTGTGCGAGTCGGTGCCTACCAACGAGTCCGGGTAAAGCACCCCCTGGTGGTCCCACACCACCTTGGCCAGGTACTCCAGGTTGACCTGGTGGACGATGCCGGTGGCCGGGGGCACCACCCGGAAGTTGCTGAACGCCGACTGGCCCCACTTGAGGAACTCATAGCGCTCCCGGTTGCGCTCGAACTCGCGCTCGGAGTTGATGCGCAGGGCCATCCCCGAGTTGTAGGCGTCGACCTGTACCGAGTGGTCGATGACCAGGTCGGCGGGAACCAGCGGGTTGACCTGCTGTGCCGACGCCGGGTCGCCGGTCATGCGCACGATTGCCTCTCGCATCGCCGCCAGGTCGACCACCGCCGGCACGCCGGTGAAGTCCTGCAGAACCACCCGACCCGGGGTGAAGGCGATCTCGGTCTCGGCCACCTTAGAGGCGTCGTACTGGCCGAGGGCGGTGACGTCGTCGTCGGTGACGGTGTGCCCGTCGTGGTTGCGCAACACCGCCTCCAGCAGCACCTTGATGGTGTACGGCAGCGCCGCCACGTCACCGATATCGCCGAGCGCGTCCAGCCGGTACACCACCCGCGACCCCAGCGGGGTGTCGATGGTGGTACGCGCCTGGAACGGGTCGTGTGCCATGTCAGCCTCGCTGTCTCGCCGGTCCACCATCACCACCCATGGTACCGGCGGCCCCCAAGCGGTTTCCCCGGGCGGCGACTACCTGGGCGATCTCACTGCGACGATCGGTGCGAGATGGCTGGCGGCGAGGTCAGCTGCCCCAGTAGCGCTGCTCCAGGAAGGGGTCGCCGTACATGTGATACCCGTTGCGCTCCCAGAACCCCGGGCGGTCCCGGTCGATGAGGGTGAACCCGGTCACCCACTTCACCGACTTCCAGAAGTAGAGGTGGGGTACCACCAGCCGCAATGGCCACCCGTGCTCGGGCTCCAGCGGCTGGCCGTCGAAGGTGTGCGCCAGCAGGTTGCCCGGTCGCAGCAGGTCGTCGATGGGGAGGTTGGCGGTGAACCCGTGGTAGGCACCCACCAGCACGTGGGTGGCGGACGGGTGGGGATCGATCTGGGCCCACACATCGGCCACCGGCACCCCCTCCCAGCGGGTGTCGAGCTTGGACCACTTGGTGACGCAGTGGATGTCGGCGGTCAACGGCTGGGTGGGCATCGCCGCCAACTCGGCCCAAGTCCACCGCCGGGCCCCGTCGACCAGCCCGTCGATGGTGAAGCGCCAGGTATCCAGGTCGACGTCGGGAACCACCCCGGCGTGGAGCACCGGGAACCGTTCGGTGACGTACTGGCCGGGGGGGACCCGGTCGGGATCGATCCCCTTGGCGATGAGCTCGTCTCGCTTGCGGGTGAAGAAGCTCACGGTCGCCGATCGTAGTGGCAGCGGTGGCGGACCCCGGATATGGACCCGCTTGTTTCGATCCAGGTACCCGAGGTGCGCTCCTAACCTCGCCCCATGGACCCCACCCCTCGGCGGAGACCGTTGCGGCTGCTCCCGTGGAT
>JACDBE010000138.1 GCA_013695075.1 Acidimicrobiia bacterium | reverse complement strand
CACTCAGCGTCGGTGATCTCGCCCACCATGCGCAGCAGCCGCGACGGAAACGGACCCCCGGAGGGGAACGGGCACAGGAGGGCTCGCGAACCCCTGCGGCCGCGGTCGGTTTACGTCTCGTCGGGGGGAGCGCCCTGGGCGAGATCGAGCTTGGCCCGGTCCCAGAGGGCGTCGAGCTGCGCCAGCGAGAGCGCCTCCAGCTGGTCACCGGCGGCGGTGGCCAGCTCCTCGAGGCGACGGAAGCGGGTCTCGAAGCTGTCGTTGGCCCGGCGAAACGCCAACTCCGCATCCACCGAGAGGTGCCGGGCCAGGTTGACCACCGAGAACAGCAGGTCACCCAGCTCGTCACCCCGCCGGAGCGGGTCGTCGACTACCGCCTCAAGCTCACCCAGTTCCTCGGCCACCTTTGCCAGCACCTCCGCCGGATCCTTCCAGTCGAACCCCACCGTCGCCGCCCGGCGCTGCAGTTTGTCGGCGCGCGACAGCGCCGGCATTGCCCGGGGGATGCCATCGAGCAGCGACTGACGCTGCTTCTCGGCGGTCTTCAGCGACTCCCATCGGGCGAGCACGGTGGCGGCGTCGTTGACGGCGGTGTCACCGAAGACATGGGGATGGCGCCTCACCAGCTTGCGGCGGATGCCCTCGGCCACCTCCTCCACCCCGAACATACCCGCCTCCTCCGCCAGGGTGGCGTGGAACACGGTTTGCAGCAGCAGATCGCCCAGCTCCTCCTCGACCGCGGCGTAAGGCACCGGATCGTCGACCGCGCCCGGAGCGGTGGCGGGGAGGGCGGCCAGCGCATCCACCGTCTCGTACACCTCCTCGATGAGGTGGTTCACCAGCGTGTGGTGGGTCTGCTCCCGATCCCACGGGCACTCAGCCCGCAGCCGCCGATTGGTGCTCACCAGTCCATACCAGCCGTTGGCCGGCGGATCCAGGAAGAGGCTGGTGCGGGGCCCAACCGGATAGCGGGCGACTTCGTGCAGACCCAAGGTGACGATCACCTGGTCGGGCTCGCCGAGCCGGTCGAGCACCATGATCGGGGTGTCTTCGGGGAGCACCCGTCCCAGCACCGCCACCACGTCGGCCAGCACCTCGGCCCGGTCGACCTGGGTCATCACCGTGGGCAGATGCAGCTGCAGCGGGTCGGGCAGGGCACGCCCGTCGAGCACCTGAGTGCCGCCGGCGATGGGGTCGCACCCGGTGGCCAGCCACACCAGATCGAGGAACGACTCGCCGGCCCATACCTCGACGGAGAGACCGGCCGCCGTCGCTGCCGCCAGCACCAGGGGCACGCTCCGCTCGCCGACCATGGCGGACCCGGGCACGGCGTAGATGACCGGTCCGTCGCCTGCCGCCGCCACCACCCGAGCGGCGATGGCCAGGTACACCGCATCGAACCCGGCGGCGGTGTCGTACAGGTCGTCGCCGGATGTCACCGCCCGGGCCTCGGCCAACTCGGCGGCGGCGGGATGGTGCAGGGTGCGCACCACCACCGTCGTCTCCGCGTCGTCGAGGGCGGCGCGGGTGGCCGGAGGGAGCCGATCGAGACCGGCCGGCCCCAGACCGACCACCAGGATGTCGGTGGTCACGATCCGGCGACGACCGTGGAGCTCTCCGCCGACCACTCCCCGACCGAGGAGCGCACGTCGATGTCGGCGTCGGTGACGGCGGCGCCGAACCACGGGCCCATCAGCTCGTTGGCGGTGGCCGGGTCGAGATGGGTCATCGGGTCGGCGGTCATCTCGGCCACGGTGGGAATCACCCGTTCGTCCACCTGGATGACATGGAATCCAAACGAGGTGGCCAACGGTCCGGTGGGGACCTGTAGCGGCGCCGCCATCACCCCGGCCACGAACTCGGTGCCGAGTTGGCCGTGGTGCACCAGGCAGGTGTCGGGTTGGCCGAGCACCCCACCCGGGCTCTGCTGGTCGAGCGACACCTGGGTGGCGACGGTGGCGAAGTCCTCTCCGGCGATGAGCCGGTCGAGCACCGTATCCGCCTCCTCGGCGGTGGCCACCAGGATGTGGCTGACGCAGGCGCGCATCACCAGTTCGGGGGTTTCGCTGATCACCGCCTGATACGAGCCGCGCTGTTCCACTAACAGCCGGGGGATGACGTCGTCGCGCACCAGGGTGAACCGGGCGTTGAGGTCGGCCAGCCCCGGCCCCACCGCCGGGTCGGCGGCGATCTGCTCGAACAGCGAGAGATATCGCGGTGGGGGGTCAGCCAACCTGGCTTCGACCTGGTCGTCGCTGAGCACCGTGCCGAACTGCTTGGCGGCGGCCACGGCCACCGCCTGCTCCAGGATGAGAGTGGTCAGGCTGCGGCGCACGTCCGCCGCCGGGGCGGTTGCTCCCGCCTGCTCGCTGCTCATGGCGAGCACGTCGGTCTGGGTGATGCCCACCCCGTCGACCGTGGCCAGACGCGAACCTGCGGCGCAACCGGACACGATGGTTGCGCCCGCCGCCGCCGCCGCCACCGCCAGACGCACCCGGTGCCGTCCGATCTTCACCACTGCCTCACTCCAATTGGGGCCACATCTTACGAATGAACCCCAGCATCTCGGCCACCGGTTCGGAGCGGGGAGCAGGGACGAACAGCACCTCGCCCCGCACCACCGCCGCCGGCATCAGCCGCTGCAACCGCACCTCCTCGGAGATGCGCAGCGTGATCGGGGACAGCCGCACCTCCCGGCGCGCGGTGACGATCTCGGCCAGACCCACCCTGATGGCCTCCACCCGCAGCCGGGCCACCTCCACTAGCGCCGCCGCCGGTTCCGGTAGCTCACCGAACCGATCCCGCCACTCGGCGACGACATCGTCCACATCGGCTGCCGACTTGGCGGACGCCAGCCGCCGGTACCCCTCGAGACGTTCATCGGCACCGGCGATGTAATCGACGGGAAGATGGGCATCCACCGGCAGGTCGATGCGCACCTGGGGCACCTCCTCCTCCACCACCGGTTCGCCCTGGAGCTGGCCGACGGCGTCGGCCACCAGCTCCACGTACAGGTCGAACCCAACCGCCGAGATGTGGCCCGCCTGGGTCTCCCCCAGGATGCTGCCCGCTCCCCGGATCTCCAGATCCCGCAACGCCAAGTCGAACCCGGAGCCCAGCTCGGCGAAGCGACCGATGGCTTCCAGGCGACGATAGGCTTCGTCGGTGAGCCGGTCGGCTTCGGGGTGGAACAGGTAGGCGTACGCCCGCTGGCTCGACCGCCCCACCCGCCCCCGCAACTGGTAGAGCTGGGCCAGCCCCAACCGCTCCGCCCGCTCCACGATCAGCGTGTTCACTTGGGGCAGGTCGAGCCCGGACTCGATGATGGTGGTGGCCACGAGCACGTCGTGGTCCCCGTCCCAGAACTCCACCATCACCTGCTCCAGCTGGCCCTCGCTCATCTGCCCGTGGGCGACGGCATAGCGGGCGTCGGGCACCAGGGCTCGCAGCCGGGCAACGGCGTGGTCGATCGACTGCACCCGATTGTGCACGTAGAACACCTGGCCCTCGCGCAGCAGCTCGCGCCGGACCGCCGCTGACACCGTCTGCTCGTCGTAGGGGCCCACGTAGGTGAGGATGGGATGGCGATCGACGGGCGGGGTGCGAATGTTGCTCACCTGGCGGATCCCGGTGAGCGCCATCTCCAGAGTGCGGGGGATGGGGGTGGCGGTGAGGGTGAGCACGTCCACCGAGGTGCGGAACCGCTTGATCTGGTCCTTGGCGGCGACCCCGAAGCGCTGCTCCTCGTCGACGACGAGCAACCCCAGATCCTCGAAACGTAGGTCGGCGGAGAGCAACCGGTGGGTGCCGATGACAATGTCGACCGCCCCGGTGGACACCCCGGCGACGACGGCCCGCTGCTCGGCCGGGGTGAGGAAGCGGCTCAGCACCTCCACCCGCACCGGGTACGGCTCGAAGCGCTCGGTGAAGGTGGCATGGTGCTGCTGGGCGAGCAGGGTGGTGGGAACCAGCACCGCCACCTGTTTGCCGTTCTGCACCGCCTTCATGGCCGCCCGCAACGCCACCTCGGTCTTGCCGAAGCCGACGTCGCCGAACACCAAGCGGTCCATGGGCTCCTGGTCCTCCATGTCCGCCTTGACCTCGTCGATGGCGGTGAGCTGGTCGGGGGTCTCCTCGTAGGGGAATGCCGCCTCGAATTCGGTCTGCCACGGGGTGTCAGCGGTGAAGGGATGACCGGTGGCCCGGGCCCGCCGTCGGTGCAGGTCCACCACCTGCTCGGCGACGACGGCCACCGCCTGGCGCACCCGGCTGCGGGTACCCGCCCAGTCGGACCCGCCCATGCGGGACAGCCGCGGGGTCTCGCCACCGATGTAGCGGCGCACCGCCGCCAGCTGATCGGTGGGGACGTACAGCCGGTCGTCGCCGTGGTAGGCGATGAGCAGGTAGTCCCGCTCCACCCCGCCGATCTGGCGATGGGCCAATCCCTCGAAGCGCCCGATCCCATGGTGGTGGTGCACCACATGATCTCCCGGTTGCAGGTCGCGGTAGCCCTCACCGACGTCGCCCACCCGCCGTACCCCAGCCCGGCGGTGGGACCGTCGCCGCCCGGCGATCTCCTGCTCGCCGACCACCCCCAGCCCCAGCCAGTCGGCGACGAATCCGAGGTGAATCCCCACCGGAAGCACCGCAGGCTGCAAGGTCTCCATGGTGTCGATCTGGGGTATGTAGTGACCGGCCTCCCCCAGCAACCGGGCCACCCGTTGGGCGGCGCCGGCGCCGTCCATGGCGATGACCACCGGGACGCCCCGTCGTTGCCAGCGGCTGATGGCGGCACCCACCGACTCCGGGTCGCCGGCAACGGCGTCGAGCCCCCGCAGCTGGTAGGCGTCGTCGCCGGGCCGGGCCGGTATCGGGGGGGCATCGAGGTGGGTCCTGGTGGCGATGGCCTCAGCGAGCGACAGGTACAGCATGGGGTGTTGCCCGGCGGGAGGGGCGCTCTCCCCCCAGGTACCTGCCAGCGCTGCCGCCAGGTCCTCCTCCTCGCCGCGCAGCTCGGCGCTGCGAGCCGAGGCTTGCACCACATCGAACATGACCAGCGTCGCCGCGGCGGCCTCGTCGATCACCGACCGCGGCTCCGCCAACCAGGGCAGCCAGCTCTCCAACCCGGGGAAGGTCACCCCGGCGATCACCCGGTCCCACGTCGCCGCCGCCCACGGCTCGCTGGCGAGCAGTGCGGTGGCGGTGGCCATCACCGCCGCATCCGGCATCAGCTCCCGTGCCGGGTAGCAGCTCACCTCGCTCACCGAGTCCAGCGATCGCTGGTTGCCGGTGGCGAAGGTCCTGATGTCGGTGATCTCGTCGCCCCAGAACTCTATGCGGTGCGGGATGTCCGCCTGGGCGGGGAACACGTCGATGATGCCGCCCCTGGTGGCCAGCTCCCCCCGCGCCTCCACCCGGTCGCCGCGCACGTACCCCATGGCCACCAGCTGGTCGACGATCCCATCGAAGTCGGCTTCGGTGCCTACCGCCAACCGCACCGGGGACACGCGGCTGGGGCTCACCCGCTGGATGGCGGCCCGCACCGAGGCCACCACCACCGTGCCCGGGGTGGGCTCCATGAGGCGGTGGCGGGCTTCGACCCGGGCCGCCATCGTGCTCACGTTCGGGGAGATGTGCTCGAAGGGCAGGGTCCCCCAGGCGGGGAGCAGCAAGGGACGGTCGAGGAACAGGGCCAGGTCGTCGACCAGGTCCTCGGCCTCGTGCTCGCCGGGGACCACCGCCAGGATGGGCCGGTCGCCCGCCGTCGCCACCGCCGCCAGCAGCAGCGCCCGCAGCGGCGGCGGCACCGCCACCCTCCCCGGGATCTGGGGGAGGCGGTCGGCCGGCCATTCCCTGGCCATCAACGACAGCGGTGCGGTGGGCATCGCCTGATCCTGTGTCATGCCCCTAACCGCCCTCACCGCCGTGTCCTCATCCGGGTCAGGAGCCGAGGAGGGTGGTGTGCCGCTCCACCAGCCGCATGAACTCCCGTCGCAGCGCCTGCTTCTGGTCGGGGGTGTAGTGGACGAAGTCGGCCTGCCCGGAGATCCCCGTCGCCTTGGTGACCCGATCGACGTCGAGCACCAGGAACCCGGCGGCGTCAGCGGTCTGGCGCAAACCGATGGCGAACTGGCGGCGGCGTACCGTTGCCGGGCTGTTGGCGAACTGGTAGTCGACGGCGGCGGCCCCCGGGTCGACCACCAGCGTGTTGCACACCACGACCACCGCCCCGGTGCGGCTGCGCAGCTCGGCGACGATGCGGGTCAGGTTGTCCAGGTATCCGTCGAGCGACACCTTGCCCAGCTTCTTGAACGTCGCCGAAAACCACTTCACCCGGTCGAGGTCGCCCAGCACCTGGGTCATGTCGGCGTTGAGCCACCACCCTCCGGGGTCGACCAACAGCCCGTCGGTGCGGTGCCGGTACAGGGTGCGGGAGAGGTCGGCGGCGACACTGAGCACCACGATGTCCTTGGGGTAGGTGCCGAGGCGGTTGTGGTCGGGGACGGCGAAGCGGGGCTCGAACAGCGTCGAGGTGAACGCCGCCGGGTCGAGGCCGAGCTTGTCGACCACCTCGTCGAGGACCGGCCCATCGACCCTGTCGAGGGCCTGCAGCACGAAGTCGGAGCGAGCGCCGTGCACCGCGCTGGCGCGCTGGATGCACAGCGAGGCATCCAACCGAGGCTGGAGTAGCTGCCCGACCCCGGTGAGGAAGGTGAGATCGCAGCCACCGAACCCGTAGATGCCCACCTTGCGTTTGGCCCTCACGTTGCCGACGAACACGTTGGTGCGCTGGATGGGTCGGCCCCGTTGCATCCGCACCGTGTTGCGCACCCGGCGCAGCGTCTGCTCGGGGCCGCTGAGACGGCCAAACATCCTGCGCACGATCTTGAGCGAAAGCGGGTTGGTGGGCCTGCCCCCGCCGGCGGAACCGCTCATCGCTCCATCACCCGCAGCCCCACCCGGAAGTGCGGGGTCAGTTCGTCGGTGGTGCCCGGGTCGAGGTCGGGCCGGACGCCGATGACAGCGACCCGGTCGCCCACCGAGACCTCTGCGGTGGGGGCGATGTGCAGGATGTGCCCGGCCTCGGCCGCCACCACCCCCAGGGTCATCACCCGATTGCTCATCTTGACGTCCTTGGTGGCGCCCAGCCGAGAGGCCAGCCCGCCGAAGGCTATGTCGAACAGCAGGTCGCCGGGATCGACGGCGTCCCCCGCCGACTTGTGCCAGCGGGTGATCGACCCGGCGGTGGTCCGGCGGTCGTAGCGGGGAATCACCAGCAACGACAACTCCGAGGCCATCGGGTCGAGTACCCCGAGGGCGTCCACCTGAGCCACCGCCTCCTCGCTGATGTCGCTGGCGGCCTCGGCGCTATAGCGGCCGGGGGCGATGACGTGCTCGCCGGCACCCAGCTCGGCGACGATGCGGTCGGCGTCGACCACCACCATGGAGTGCTCCCCGGCCACGGTTGCCAGCGCCAGGTCGAGCCGCTGGGCGCGGTCGCCGAAGGCGATGGCGGCGTCGATGTCGTCACCGTCTGGCACATAGGTGGACAGGTTGTAGACCACCAGCCTGGTATCGCCCAGCACACCGACCACCCGCGCCAGGTTGGCGGCGGTGAGGTCCTCGTCGATGGGGCCTACCGCCTCGCAGCGCTCTCTCAGCCACCTCTCCGTCTCCGCGTCCGGTTCGTCGCCGTCGCCCACCTGGAAGAGCACCCCGGAGTGGCGGTGGCGGTATACCGAGTCGGCCAGCTCGGCGGCCAGCGAAATCGCCGCCACCTTGGCCGTAGCGATGCCGCTGGCAGTGGCTGCATCCAGCCAGGCGGCGGCACCGACAGGGACATCGGGAGGGATGTCCACGGCGCCACCGCCGAGTCGCTGCACCAGCACGTCGGAGCGCACGCTGGGTTCGACCATCACCCTCACCGGCTCGCCGGAGCGGCTGGCGAGCAGCCCGGGGCGGCCGATGGAATCGATCACGTCCGGACTGTCGGTGAGCACGATCCCGCCGGAGCCGTCGCTGTTGGAAACGGGCACGGACGCCATGAACCCCCCATGAAGGACTCGCCGTGAGGGCGAGATTGTATCAGTCTTCCCGGTTGAGCTCCCCGGCGCGCTGGCGGGCCGCCTCACCGCCACCGGTGACGAACAGCTCTACCAGATCGGCGGCGAGCTGCATCGCCAGGTCCGCCTCGGCCTGCTCCCTGGAACCGAACCGCTCCAGCACGTAGTCGGCGGGATTGCGCGAGCCAGGGGGGCGACCCACCCCGCAGCGCAACCTCCAGAAGTCACGGCCGATGGTGCGGATGATCGAGGACACCCCGTTGTTGCCACCAGAGCCCCGATCGTGGTGTACCCGCAACTTTCCCAGGTCGAGATCGATCTCGTCGTGCACCACCAGCAGCCGGTCGAGCGAGGTGTCGTAGTAGCGCAGCAACGGGGCCACCGCCTGGCCGGATTCGTTCATGAAGGTGGAGGGACGCGCCAGCACCACCCGCGCCGTCCCGATCCGGGTCTCCACCACCTCGGCCCGCATGAAACGGGGGGCGCGGCCGAAAGAGGCGCCGATCCTGTCGGCAACGATCGACACCACCTGGGCACCAAGGTTGTGGCGGGTTCCCTGGTAGCGCGCTCCGGGGTTGCGCAGCCCGACGACCAGCGAGGTGCCCACCGGCGAACTGCCGGTCAGCGCTGGTCCTCGTCGCCGTCTTCGCCAGCTGCGGCACCCCTGTCGCCCTCTTCGCCCTCCTCGCCATCGCCTTCCTCCTCCTCACCCTCTTCGGGCTCGGTGGGCTCTTCGAGGCGGGGTGGCAGCACGGTGACCAGGGTGTGCTCGGGGTCGGCGGTGTAGGTGACCCCCTCGATCTCGGGCAGATCGGATACCTCCAGGGTGTCGCCGATGACCAGGTCGGACACATCGAGGGCGATCGAGGTGGGGATGTTGGTGGGGAGGGCACGCACCATGACGCTTGTTTCGATGGTGTCGAGCACGGCACCCTCCTGGACGACGACCAGGGGCGAGCCGAGGAACTCCAGGTGCACCTCGGCTTCGATCTCGACGTCGAGCGACACCTTGATGAAGTCGAGGTGGGTGATCTCGTTGCGCACCGGGTGGCGCTGCACCTCCCGAGCCACGGCGAGCACGGTGCCCCCGTCGACCTCCAGGTTGAACAGCGTGTTGAACCCGGATTCGGAACGCAACGCCGAGTACAGGGCCAGCTTGTCGACCGAGACCGGTGCCGGGTCGAGGCCCCGGCCGTACACCACCGCCGGGATCCTCCCGGCGCGCCTCATCCGGCGGGCCGGACGGGTACCGGCAAGCTCGCGGTTCTGGGTGGCCAGCGTCACCTGATCCATCGTCGTTGACTCCTCGTGCAGAAATGGGGTCCGGCCTCATCCGGGTGGGTCGCCGGTAGCGGCGCGCCACCTTCGCCGTCGGTGCCGGGAATGCTGCATTATGCGCCGGGAACGCTCGGCGAGCAAGGTGAGGCTAGGTGGTGGGGACCCAGTAGCGGAGCTTGACGCCCCGTTGGTCCTCGAGCTCGCCCCCGGCGGCCTCGATCACCTTGCGGGAGGCGATATTGGTGTCGTCGCAGGTGACCAGCACCGGATCGATGCCCAAAGCGGCGGCGTGGGGGAGTACCGCCGCCAGCATGGCGGTGGCGTGGCCGCGGCGGCGGGCCGAGGGGCGGACGCCGTAGCCGATGTGGCCGCCCTGTTCGAGCAGGAACGGGGTCAGCTGGTGCCGGATCGAGATCCTGCCCAGGTACTCGTCGCCCTCCAACCACCACAGGATGGTCGAAGGGACCATCAGCGGCGGTACGGCGGCGGGATCATCCAGCTCGTTGAGTCGCCGGCAGTAGGCGGCGAAGACGTCGCGATCTGCCAGCTCGATTGCGCTGAAGCGCTCGCCCGGGTGATGGTTGGTGGCGTCGAACAGCACCAGCCCGGCCTCCCGGGCCTCCGCGGGCGGGTACTCGGCTACGGCGGCGAGAAACGACCGCCGGTAGCGAGGATGGGGAGCGACCAGATCGGGCACCGGCGGAGGGTACCCATCGCCGCCGGAGGCGCTTTCAGTCGAGGACGTCGCCCACCCGCCGCATGCGGGCTCCCAGCCGCCGGCTGCGGCTGTACGGGAAGATCTCGATGGCCTCACCCGAGCGCAGCCGCTGCTGCATGCGCTCCCAGAAGCGGACCTCGAACAGGTCGCCATGGTGGTAGGAGAGCGCCTCCCACAGCTCGCCACGCAGCCCAAGGAAACGGCTGAACTCCTCGGGGAAGATGTCGTGATCGCCGACCCCGAACCAGGGATCGGCCGCCATCTCCTCGTCGGGGCGATCGGACTCGGGGAGCTGGCGGAAGTTGCATTCGGTGAGCGGGGTGATCTCGTCGTAGTCGTAGAACACCACCCGCCCTCCCCTGGTGACCCCGAAGTTCTTCAGCAGCAGGTCGCCGGGGAACACGTTGGCCGCTGCCAGGTTCTTGATGGCCCGTCCGTAGTCGATGATGGCGGACCTGGCTCGCACCGGGTTGGCCTCGCGCAGGTACAGGTCGAGGGGAGCCAGCCGCCGCTCCACGTAGGCGTGCTGCAGGATCACCTGGTCGTCCTCGATGGACACCGACCGCGCTGCCTGGTCGCCCAGCTCGGCGAGCAGCCCCGGCTGGAAGCGCTCCCGGGGAAAGAGGAGGTTCTCGAACTCGTGGGCGTCGACCAGGCGCCCGGCCCGGTCGTGGCGAGCCACCAACCGGTATTGGGCCATCACCCGCCGGCGGGTGGTCTGCTTGGGGTAAGGGAACCGATCGCGGATCACCTTGAACACCACGTCGTATCCGGGCACGGTGAACACGATCATCACCATGCCCCTGATGCCCCTGGCGTACTCGAAGCGTTCGGTGGTGGCGGAGATGTATCGGGAGAAATCGCGGAACAGCTCGGACTTGCCATGCTTGGGATATCCGATGGCGGTGTACAGCTGGCTGGGCGACCGGGGAGGCATCACCACCCCGAGGAATCCCACCAGGGCGGAGGGGCAGTCGGTGGCCACGCAGAAGGCTGCCCTGGTGTACGAGAACAGCACGCCCACGTCCTCGGCCTCGGTGAGCACCGCCCCGATCACCAGGCCTCGGGTGGTGTGGTGCACGGCAATCGCCAGGGGGAACGTGGCCGACCCGGCGGAGAGGAGCCCCACCAGGTAGGCACCCTGGCCCCGGTAGAACGGGGAGGTCACCATGATGACGCCGTCGATGTCTTCGGTGACGCCATGGAGTCGCCGCGCCCGGCGGATCTCGTCGCAGGCCAGCAGCACGTCCCTGGTCAGGTTCTGCCAGCGGTCGCCCAGCCCGGCGCCGGTGACCACATCGTGCACCAAAACCTCAAGGTCGGCGCCGCCGCGGCGGGTGACGGCCGGCTCGGCTACCAGGGGAAGGTGGCTGTCCAGGAACTCAACGGCGGGGTCGACGCCGACGGTGATCAGCAGCCGCCTGGTGCACGAGTTGAAGAACGTTTCGGCGATCTCGACATCGGCCCTGGCGGCGACGGCGGCGGCGAAGCGGACCTTGGCCTCGGCCCACACCCCGCGCTCGTGGGCGTGGTCGCCCAGACCCTCGATGGCAGCAACGGCGCCGCCCACCGCATCGGCGTAGGCGTCGAGGCGGTCGGTGACGGTCCGGTGGGCGGCGGCCCAGTCCCGTCGGGAAAAGGCGCCGGCGGCCGCCCGGTTGACGCCATCCAACGCCGCCACGTACCCCCGGTAATGCTCGACGGTGGCAGCGACCACGGCGTCGGCGGCCGCCGCCACCGACGTCACATGTTCTCGCCTTCGAAGATCTCGCTCACCGAGGCGTCGGTGAAGATGGCATTGACCGCTCCCGCCAGCAGCTTGCCGATGGACAGCACGGTGAGCTTGTCCAGATCGGCCGCATCCTCGGGCACGGGGAGGGTGTTGGAGATCACCACCTCGGTGATGGGAGCGTTCTTGAGCCGGTCGACTGCCGGCTCGGAGAGCACCCCGTGCGTGGCCACCAGACGCACGCTGAGCGCCCCCCGCTCCATGAGCAGCTCGGCGGCGGCCACCGCGGTGCCGGCGGTGTCGATCATGTCGTCCACGATGATGCAGTGACGCCCGGTGACCTCACCGACGATCTCCAACGCCGACACCGCGTTGCGCTTGTCGGCCGCCCGCCGTTTGTGCACGAAGGCGGGGGTGGCATCGAGGTGGCGGGCGTACCGGGAGGCCAGGCGCACCCGACCGGTGTCCGGCGACACCACGGTGATGGGCTCTTCGCATACCTGTCTGAGGTAGTCGACGAACACCGGCAGCGCGGTGAGATGATCGAACGGCCGGTCGATGAAGCCCTGGATCTGCTGGGTATGCAGGTCAACGGACACGATGCGATCGGCACCGGCAGTGAGGAACAGGTCGCCGACCAGCCTGGCCGTGATCGGTTCACGGGCTCGGCCCTTCTTGTCCTGCCTGGCGTACCCGTAGAAGGGGACCACCGCGGTGATCCGCTGCGCCGACGCCCGCTTCAGGGCGTCGATCATGATGAGCTGCTCCATCACATGGAAGTTGATGGGGTGGGTGTGGCTCTGCACCACGAAGCAGTCCGAGCCGCGCACCGACTCGGTGAAGCGGACGTAGATCTCGCCGTTGGCGAAGGCGCCCCGCTCGACCCCGCCCAGGGTGGTGCCCAGGATGGTGGCCACCTCGCGGGCCAGCCCCTCGTTGGCCGACCCGGAAAAGATCATGAGCCGCTTGCGGCTCGAGATCTCCACTACGCCTTCTCCTCGTCGGCTCTGGCTTGCCGGCGCTGCGCGTAGCCAGGCACTTCCCGCTGTTGCGAGCGGGCCACCGCCAGCGCATCGGGGGCCACGTCGGTGGTGATCACCGAACCGGCTCCGGTCCAGGCCCCGTCGCCCACCTCGACCGGGGCCACCAGCACATTGTCCGAACCGATGCGGACCCCGTCGCCGATGACGGTGCGGTGCTTGCGGTAGCCGTCGTAGTTGGCGGTGATGGTGCCCGCCCCGATGTTGCTGTTGGCGCCGATGGTGGCATCGCCGACGTACGACAGATGGGGCACCTTGGATCCGGGCCCGACTACCGACGCCTTGATCTCTACGAAGGTGCCGGCCTTGGATGCCTCGTCGAGCACGGTGCCATGACGCAGGCTGACAAAGGGTCCCACCTCGGCGCGGCGTCCGATCGAGGTCCCCCGCACCACCGAATACCACACCCGCGCGCCCTCGGCAATGGTGCTGTCGGAGATGTGAACCGACGGCCCCAGTTCGGCGCCACTGGCCACCGAGGTGTCCCCCGCCAGGTGCACGTCACCCCATAACCGCACGTCGGGCGCCAAGGTCACCTCAACCCCTATCGATACCCGAGCCGGGTCCTCGATGAAGACCCCGGCCTCCATCCACCGGGTGTTGATCCGGCGCCGCAGCTCGGCGGCGGCGCAGGCCAGCTGGTCGTGGGAGTTGACCCCAGCGCCTTCGGCGGGATCGGCGACCACCCTTGCCACCGGGTGGCCATCGTCCACCATCCTGGCGATGACGTCGGTGAGGTACCGCTCGCCCTGAGCGTTGTGGCTGCCCACGGTGGCCAGGGCGCTGCCCAGCAGCCGGGGATCGAAGGCGTACACCGACGTGTTGACCTCGGTGATCTTGCGCTGGTCGGGGGCGGCGTCGCCGTGCTCGACGATGGCGACCACCGCCCCCCGGTCGTCGCGCACCACCCGGCCGTAGCCGGTGGGGTCGTCCAGGTCGACCGTGAGCACGGTGGCGCCGGCGCCGGCGGCGATGTGGGTGTCGACCAGGGCGGCGATGGTCTCCGGCCGTATCAGCGGCATGTCACCGGGGAGGACCACCACCACGTCGCACGGTTCGAGGCGATCCAAACCGACGGCGGCGGCATGGCCCGTGCCCCCTTGCACATCCTGGGTGGCGGTGGCGGTGCCCGCAGGGAGGGCAGCGGTGACCTCGTCGGCCTGGTAGCCGACCACCACCACCACCTGGGTGGCCCCGGCATCGGCAGCGATGCGGTGCATCCAACCCACCAGCGGCAGCCCGGCGGCCTCGTGGAGCACCTTGGCCCTGCTCGAGTTCATCCTGGTGCCCTTACCGGCGGCGAGCACGATGGCGTTGAAGGTCATGGTCTCCTCGGAGCCGGCGCTGGGTGATTGGCTGGGGGGACAGGACTCGAACCCGTACTGACGGGACCAAAACCCGTAGTGCTACCAGTTACACCACCCCCCAATCGGGGCCTGCCGATTGTAGAGCCTCCCCGATGCTCACCCGGAGCCCACTCGTCCTACGTTGGCGAATCCAGCCCGTCGTTCTCGCCGTTTGCCAGCATGCTCCAGCCATTGGTGACGGGGACCACCGCCTTGGCGGCCCTGGCCCCGGTGGGGATGCCGGCCACCGCCGCCTCCGCCTCGTCGCGGTCGACGAAGAAGCCGAACAGCGTCGGCCCGCTGCCGGTCATGGCCACCGGGCGACCCCACCGAGCCTCCAGCTCGTGGCGCCACTCCGCCACCAGCGGCGCCACGGCAACAGCGGCCGGGTACAGGTCGTTACCCAGCGGGGCGTGGCTACGAAGACCCGGGGGCAGGTTGCCCGCCGGCAGCGGGGTGGCGGCCGGGCCGCCGAGGTCGTCCCAGGCCCGGTACACGTCAGCAGTGCTCAACTCGACCGGGGGGACCACCACCGCCAGGGCGTATCCCAGCACCGCCGGCAGCGCGGCCACCTGCTCGCCGCGGCCGGTCACCAGCGCCGTCCCGCCCTCCAGGCAGAAGGGAACGTCCGACCCGATGTCGGCGGCGAGCTCGGCGGCCAGCGACGACGGCGCACCCAGCCACCGGCAGGCGAGCTGCAGGGCGGCGGCGGCGTCGGTGCTGCCCCCACCCAACCCGGCGGCGACCGGGATTCGCTTGTCCAGCCGCAGCGACACGGAGCGGCGAGACTCGAGGCGGCGGCGCACCGCCTCCACCGCCCGCCACGCCGTGTTGTCGGCCCCGTCGGGCACCTCACCGCCGTCCCACCCGGTGATCCCATCGGCTCCATCGGCCATCTCCAGCCGGTCGGACCAGCCGATCGACTGGAACAGCCCCGCCACCTGGTGGAACCCGTCGCGGTCGAGCCGCGCCACGTGCAGCCCGAGGTTGATCTTGGCGTTGGCGGTAGCGGCGATCATCCGGCGGCGGCCTCGGCCAGGGCGAGAAACTGCTCGGGGGCGATCGCCTCGGGACGGGCCGTGGGGTCGATCCCGGCGGCGCGCAGCACCGCCTCCGGATCGTCGAGAAAACCGGCCAGCGACCGTCGCAGCATCTTGCGCCGCCCGGCGAAGGCGACAGCGGCGAGGCGCTCGGCCGATGCCACCAGCGGGTGGGACTCGATACGGCGCAGCTCCACCAGCGCAGATTCGACGGCCGGCGGGGGTACGAACACGGTGGGGGCTACCCGGAACAGCGGGGTGACGGTGCTGCGTAGCGAGGCCACCACCGACGGCAAACCGTAGGTGCGGCTCCCCCACGGCGCCGCCAGCCGGTCGGCCACCTCCCGCTGCACCATCACCACCATCCGCACCACCCGGGGCACGCGCTGCAGCACATCGAGCAGCAGCGTGGTCCCGGTGGCGTAGGGCAGGTTGGCCACCAGCACCGCGTCCCGTTGCCCGACGGCAGCGGCGACGGCCGCCGGCGTGGCATCGGCGAAACGGATGTCGGCGGGGACCCCCGCCAACGCCTCGGCCAGCACCGGCTCCAGGTGGCGGTCGATCTCGAATCCGATGACCTCCGCCCCAGTGCCGGCCAGGGCCCTGGTGAGAGTCCCGGTGCCGGAACCGACCTCGACCACCAGGTCCCCTGGCCCCACCTCGGCAGCGGTCACGATCCTGGCTACCAGGTTGGGGTCGGCGAGGAAGTGCTGGCCGAGCCGCTTGTTGGGCCGGTGCCCGTGGCGGGCCAGCAGCGCCCCGATCTCGCCCCGACCCTGCGCAGCACTCACCTCGGGGACGCCCCTACACCGAAGACCCGGGTAGCGGTGGCCGAGGTGGAAGCGGCGACCGCATCCAGCGTGACCCCCCACACCTCCGCCAGGGCCGCCCCCACCGCCACCACGTTGGCCGGCTCGTTGCCGGCGCCGCGGTGCGGTGGCGGGGTGAGGAATGGGCTGTCGGTCTCCACCATGGTGCGCTCCGGGGGTACCACGGCGGCGGCGCGGCGTACCGTATCGCCGGTGGGGAAGGTGACCGGGCCGGCGAAGGAAAAGGTCACCCCCAGGTCGGCGAAGCGCCGCGTCCACCTGGGACCCCCGGTCCAGCAGTGCAGCACCACCGCCTCGCCCAGACCGGCGCCCTCCACGGCGTGGTGGACGTCGGCGAAGGCGTCACGGCAGTGCACGATGACCGGCTTACCCAGCTCGGCGGCCATCGCCAGCTGGGCGGCGAACACCGCCCGCTGCACCTCGGGATCGGACAGGTTGCGGTAGTAGTCGAGACCGCACTCGCCGACGGCATCGGCCTCCACCGCCAGGGACCGCAGCCGCGCCGACGTCGCCTCCCAGGCGGTGGCGTCATGGGGGTGGAGCCCGGCGGACCAGCGCACCCGAGAGCCGCACTCGGCGGACAGGCGCCGCGCCGCCAGAGACGTCTCCAGGTCGACACCGGGGCACACCAGCCAGTCGACCCCGGCGGCGGCGGCCCGATCGAGCAGCACCGTCGCCGGCTGGTCCACCAGGAACAGGTGGCAGTGGGTGTCGACCCAGCCCACCTCAATCGTCCCCGTCGAGGGGTTCCATCTTGGCGAACAGCGGCACCGGTGGGGGCAGACGGTGCCCGGTCACCAGCTGGGGACGCACCCACCCCGACGTGGCCACCCCCAGGGTCTCCAACACCGCCGCTGAGGTCGCCGGCAGGTACGGTGCCAGCGCCACCGCCAGCCCGGCGATGGCCCCCAACGCCGTGGCCAGCGTGGTCGACGTCCGCCCGTGGTCGGTGGTCGCTGTCGACCACGGCTGGCGGTCGTTGAGGTAGGCGTTGACGGCGGCGGCGCCGGCCATGGCCCGCTGCAGTCCGGGGCGCAGCCGTACCGCCCGGATCAGGTCGTCCATGTCGCCCAGGGTGGCGTCGACCTCGGCGAGGAGGGCCCGGTCCGTCTCGTCCGGCTCCCCCGGCTCGGGCACCGATCCTTCGCAGTAGCGATGGGTCATTGAAGCCACCCTGTGTACCAGGTTGCCCCAGGTGGCCACCAGCTCCTCGTTCACTCGGCGCACGATCTCACCGTCTGACAGCTCGGTGTCGTTCTGTTCGGGCAGCACCGAGGCCAGGGCGTAGCGCAGCGCATCGGGCTCCACCCGCTCGGTGTACCAGCTCACCGGCCTGCCAACCCCCCGGCTCGCCGAGCCCTTCTCCCCGCCGAAGGTGACGTACTGGTTGGCGGGGACGTCGGTGGGGAGGTTGAGGCCGCGGTACCCGATCAGCTCGCAGGGCCACACCACGGCGTGGAACACCACGTTGTCCTTGCCGATGAAGTAGTACGACTCGGCGGCCGCGTCCTCCCACCACCCCCGCCACGCCTCGGGATCGCCTTTGCGCTGCGCCCACTCCTTGGAGGCCGACAGGTAGCCGATCACGGCCTCGAACCAGACGTAAATGCGCTTGCCCTCACCCAGGTCGTCGGACTCGGGGGGTAGCGGGATCCCCCAGGTCAGATCGCGGGTGACAGCCCGGTCGTGGAGCCCCTCCTCGGTGAAACCGATGGCCATGTTGAGCACGTGGCGTCGCCACCCCTTCCGGGTGTGCAGCCACCCCAGCAGGTCGTCCTGGAGCGCCGACAACCGGAGGAAGTAGTGCTCGGTATCCCGCATCACCGGGGTGGTCCCGCTGAGCCGGCTGCGGGGGTCGATGAGGTCTGCGGGGTCGAGTTGCCGGCCGCAGTTGTCACATTGGTCGCCGCGGGCTGCGGGGTACCCGCAGTGGGGGCAGGTTCCCTCGACGTAGCGGTCGGGGAGGAACCGTGCCGCCTCGGGGTCGAAGAACTGCTGGGCAACCTGCCGGTCGATGAAGCCGTGGTCGCGCAGCCGGCGCCACACGTCCCAAGTGACCTCACGGTGGTTGTCGGTACCGGTGGTGGTGTACAGATCCCAGGAGATCGCCAGTTGCTGCCAGTAGTCGAGGAACTCGGCGTGGTAGCGGTCGACGATGACCTGGGGATCCACCCCCTCCTGGTCGGCACGCACCGTGATCGGGGTGCCGTGGACATCGGAACCGGAGACCATCAGGACCTCGTTGCCAACGGCGCGGTGGAAGCGGGCGAAGATGTCGGCGGGGATGTACACCCCCGCCATGTGGCCCAGGTGGCGGGGGCCGCTGGCGTATGGCCAGGCGACGGCTACCAGTATCTTGCGTGCGGGCATGCGGCACCCACCGGGTGGTCGGGGCGGCGATGGTACAGGGCACCGACTCCGGCCCCGGCCGGGGGCACCGGAGCCACTTCGGATCTGTCGCATGGGGTGTTTAGGCAACGTTCCCCGCGCCGCTAGCGTGACGCACGGCGACTAAGGGCGCATGGGAGCGGCAGCGGATCCGCCCGCCCCTGAGCCACCCGCCCAGGCAGTGACGGTCTACCTGAAGGGAAAGTCGATGACGACCGGAATGGTTCGCAAGATCGATGATCTGGGGCGGGTGGTTATCCCCGCAGAGACGAGACGCCTGTTCTCGATCAGGGAGGGCGACGAGCTCGCCATCTCGGTGGAATCGGGCAACATCCTGCTGCGCAAGGTTGAGTCGGTGTGCGTCTTCTGCGGCGCCACCGAAAGCGTCGGCCCATTCCGGGGACGGGGCCTATGCGAGAACTGTCGCACCGAGCTGTCCAACTGATCTCTCCGCTGGCTGCCCTGACGGGTCGCCCTGACCGGTCGCTCTGACTGGACGCCCTTGCAGGTCGCCATTGCTGGTCCTATTTGGTCGCAGGGTCGGAGCCGGCAGTGATGACCGCTCCGTACAGGCTTCGCCGATCGACCTCGTGATCGAGGGCGGCTCGTTTCACCGCCGCCGGCAGGCTGAGCCCGTCGCCGCGCAGCGCCGCCACCTGGGCCAGCGCTGCGGCCAGGTCTACCGGTCTGGCCCTGACCAGCGGGGCGATGACCAGGGTGAACTCGCCGCGGGGCGTCACCTCGCTCCATAGGTGGCGCGCCTCGGAGAGCGTGCCCCGCCACCGCTCCTCGTGCACCTTGGTCAGCTCGCGCCCTATGACCACCACCCGGTCGCCGCCGAGAGCCGCCTCCAGGTCGGTGAGATCTTCCAACACCCGCCGTGTCGCCGAAAAGAGCACCACGGTGCGCTCCTCGGTAGCCAGCACCTGCAACCGACGCCGTCGCCCGGCACCGCTGCGGGGAAGGAAGCCATCGAAGACGAACCGCTCCGAGGGGAGGCCCGATAGGGCGATGGCGGCGGTGACCGCACTCGGTCCCGGGACGACCGTCACCTTGGCCCCCACCTCGTCGGCCACCCGAACCGCGCTCAACCCGGGGTCGGCCACCGCCGGCGTCCCAGCGTCGGTCACCAGCGCCACCGTCTCGCCCACCTCCAGCCGGGAGCGGATCTCACCCAGCCTCCGGTTCTCGTTGCCGGCGAAGAAGGAGCGCAGCGGTGGCGGGGTTATCCCCAGCGCACCGAGCAGCGTCCTGGTGCGGCGGGTGTCCTCGGCGAAGATGGCGTCGGCACCGGCCAGGGTGGAGACCAGCCGGGCGCTGACGTCGTCGAGGTTGCCGATGGGCGTGGCGCAGACCACGAGACGGCCGGGCATACGGCGAGGATAGGGAGGCAGTGCCTCCCTCGAATCTTCGCCTGATCCCGGGGGTTCGGCCCCGGCTTCAGCCGCCGAGGCGGGCGATGACCTCGGGCCGGCGCAGGGGGGGGACGGTGGGCGGCGGCTGACGACGGGCCGGCAGGGCGGCGAGGAGCCGATCGGTGGTGCCGGTGACCTCGATGATGGCTGCCTCGAATGCCTCGGCGGCGGCCGCCGGCGGCTTGTTGAGACCGCTCACCTTGCGGATGAACTGCCGGGCGGCCGCCTCGATCTCGGCTTTGGTAGCCGCCGGTTCCAGCCCGCGCAGCTCGGTGATGTTGCGACACATGCGAGGAAGTGTACGGGTGCGGGCCGGGTAGAACTCCACGCGGCGCAGCCAGCGCCTTCCTACCACTGAAACGCGCCGCCATGGCGGCGTTTCGGTCCTACGAATCGGGCCATGCGATCGGGTGGGCCGGCAGCGGTGCCCATGCCAGCACCGCACCGGGGTCGGGGAACGCCATCGACACCGGCAGCTCGAGGATGGCGGCGGCGCCGGCCATTCTCACCAGCCCACCGGGTCGGAGCACGGCGGCACCGATGACGACACCGGCGGCGTCGACGCCGACCACCGTAAGTGCGGTGCACATACCGCGGCCGTGGACGGAACACCCGCCCATCAGCAGGCCCCATCCCAGGGGCAGCGGAGCCAGCCCGGTGCGGCGGGTGCGCCAGGTGGCGGCGACCGCCACCGGCCGATGGGCCCACTCCCCCGACCGCACCACGACGGGTCCGATGCCGCCCACCGACCCTCGGGCTGGTATCGTGCCGGCCATGGCCAAGGCAAAACGTCGCAAGCTGCGCGCCCGGCGCAGCAAGGCCAACCACGGCCGGCGGCCCAACGCCGGGCGCGGCTGAGCCGGTCCCCTCGGGCCCTTCTTCGTTCCTGCGTCTCCAGTGTCCTGGCGCGCCATCGCCTGACCGTACGGCACCCCAACCGCAGCTTCAACCGTGCTACGGGATGACCACGAGGTCACGCAGGGTTCGACCCGCCTCCACATCGGAGGCGACCACCACCGCCAGCCCGTCGCCCTCGCGATCCACGAACAGGTATGGCCCGTCGGCATACTCCACCCCACCGCGCGCCTCCACCGCGTCGGTGAGCCCGAGCACGCCGGTGGCATGGTCGAGAAAACCCTGGGCGACCTCGACGGCGTCGGCCACGCTGTCTGCCCGATGGGCGTACACCCAGGCGGTGTCGCCACCACCGAACAACAGCACCGACTGGTCGGCCCCCCAACCATCTGCGGCCCGGGTGAGGATCTCCGGGTCGAGGGCATCGACCAGCAACGACCGCAGACCCATCTCCCCCAAGCTGCCCTGCTCCACAACCCGGTAGCCGTCGATGGCAAGCTCGATGGCCGGCATCGTCAGCCCCGGCTCGCCAGCTAGCAGTCGCTCGGGGTGGAGCAGACCCTCGGTGGTGAGCGGCGTCGCCTCGTAGGCGGCGTCGACCTGCCCTGTGCCACCGTGGCGCACCATCGCTTCCACGAAGGCGATGCCCCGCTCGGCGGTCAAGGTGAGCTGCTCGGCCAACACCGACGGGAGGTTGGGGGGCGGCTCCGGCGCCGCTGCCGCCACCGCCACCCGGTCGACTCCGGGCAGCCCTTGTACGTACACCAGTTGGAAGTAGGTGGCGTCGGCTTCGAACAAGGCACCGAGGGCGGCCGCCTCGTCGAACCGACCCGCCCTGGTGAGGTTGCCGGTGCGGGTCGTCACCCGGTGGTACTGATCTGCCAGCGCCTGCACCAGCCCCCGCACCACCACGCTGCGCGCCGTCGGTCCCAGCTCGTCGGGGCTGGCGCCAACCACCAGCGTTCCGACGACGGGGTCGTAGAGGGCCGCCGGGGTCTCCGCCGACAGCTCGGCGAGCAGGGCGCGCAGGTCCTGCCCCGCCCCGAGCAGCCCCAGCATACGGAGCAACCGGGTGTCGGCATCGACCTCGGCACGATCCAGGGTGGCGTCAACGGCGGCGCCGTGGCGAGTCGCCAGCTGTTCGGCGGTGACGATGCGGATGCGGGGAGGGTCCAGGAAGGACAGGCCCCGCATGGTCTCCACCGTCGACTTGAGGTCCTCCAGCCCGTCGAGCATGCGGGCGGCGATGTCACCATCTACGGCAGGATCGACCTCGACGGTGGCCGGCGGGGTCGACGCCGAAGACACTTCCGCGGGGGATGGGGAAAGGACGGTGGACGAGGTCCCCGGCTCCGAGTCGGTACATCCGACCACAAGCGCCAGCGCCCCGATACCGGCGGCGAGGCGGCGGATCGGCATGTCCGGCGCAGGCTACCGGCGCACCTCGGCTAGCGAGGGACCCGTCGATTCGACCTGAAGAGGGGCGCCTCATGGGCGCACCCCCTCAGGCGTCGACCTCTGCGGTGAAGAGGACCGCTCCCTGGGGGGTGTCGGCTCCCCCGGCGGTTTCCTCGGTGACGGCGACGATCACTCCCGGGCCAACCGTGCCTTCGATCTGGATGCGGGCCGCGCCGTCCTCGTCTGGGACGAACAGGCCGGCTGGTGACACCGAGGTGGCGTCGATGACCCACGCCTCGTAGGTGCGGTCGTCGCCGACGGCGGCCAGCCCGTCGACGATGAGCACCGCCTGACCCAGTTCGGCGGAGTGCACCACGGTGGCGGAGGCGAACCGTCCGGCACCGTCGTCGGTGGCCACCGCCGCGCTGCGAACGGCGTCGGGTGCCGCCAGCACGTCTTCGACCGTGTCGGTAGAGCGGAGCGCCGTCCACGACAACACCGCCACCGCCAAGACTGCGGCGACGGCGATCCACGACCACACCGGCGTCACCACCCGGCGCACCGCTGGTGCCTCTTCGATGGACGGCGCCGGGGCGGCACCCTCTTGGGGTACCGACTCGATGGCGGCGAGCACCCGGCCACGCATCGCCGCAGGCGGCTCCTCGGCCACGGTTGCGGCGAGGGCTGCGGCGGTCTCGGCCATCTGGGCGACCTCCTCGGCGCATTCCGGGCACGTCTCCACATGGTGCTCGAACCGGGCCCGCTCCAGGTCGTCAAGGGCGTGCAGGGCATAGGCGGCGGCCAGGTCGTGCATCGGTTCGCTCATCTCGTCGCCTCCAGCGCCACCCGCAGGGTGATCATCCCCTGGCGCATCCTCGACTTGACGGTGCCCAGCGGCACCCCCAGCGTCCCGGCGATCTCGGTCTGGGTGAGCCCGCCGAAGTAGGCCAGCTCGAGGGCGCGACGCTGGTCGCCGTTGAGGTTTTCCATGGCCTCGCTCATAGCGCTGCGGTCGGCGGCACGCATCACCTGGTCCTCGACGTCGTCGATGGCGGTCTCTTCCATGGCGGAGACCCGATCCAGCCGATCTCGCATCGCCTGCTCGCTGCGCACCCGATCGACGGCACGCCGATGGGCGATCGTGGTGATCCACGCTGAGGCGGACCCTCGGGTGGCCTCGAATCGGGGGGCGTTGCGCCACACCTCCAGCATCACGTCCTGGGCGACCTCCTCGCTCATCGTCGGGTCGACCAACACCCGCTTGATCACTCCGAACACCACGGCCGCCATCCGGTCGTACAGTTGGGCAAAGGCGTCGGTGTCGCCACCGGCCACCGAGACGAGGAGCTCGGTGAGCACGGCACCGCCGTCCTTCGCCCGCCACCCATGGGCAGCGTCGTTGGGCTGCATGAGGTACCACGCTAACCGCCTCCGCCCGCGATTCAGTCGAGGCCGGAACAGCGACGGGATGGGCAGGGTGAGCGGCACGGCAATGGTCATGGGCCACCCGCCTCGACGGTCACCCGCATGTGGTTGTGGCGGGCGCAGAAGAACTCAAAGGTGCCGGGCTCGGCGAAGGTGATCGACCCGGTGGTGCCCTGCCCATCGAGCACCACCTCG
>JACDBE010000236.1 GCA_013695075.1 Acidimicrobiia bacterium | reverse complement strand
GGCGGTACCTACGGCGTGCACGAAGGCGTCAATCCGCCCGCCGGTCTGGGTCCAGATTTCCTCGCCGAGCGGTACGTAGCCAAGGACTGCGTCGTGGTTGTTCAACTGGTCGCACCACCAACGGCCGGGTTGGGCCGCTACCTCTCCGGCCCGGGCGATCATGCTCTTGATGAGGGTCTCGGTGATTCAGCCAGCGTCGCTGGGGACATCCTCGACTATGGCGCCGAAGGCCCGCATCGTGCGGCGCTTCTCGACGCTGAAGGCGTCGGAGAAGACGATGTGGAGCCGGTAGCCGAGCGCTGCGCACACAAAGGCCAGCGAGATGCCGGTCGTGCCGGCGGTGTACTCGACGACGGTGTCGCCCGGATGCAGCCGCCCATCGCCGGCGGCGCCCTCGATGGCCGCACCGGCCATCCGATCCTTCATGCTCCCGGTCGGGTTGGCCCACTCCACCTTGGCCATGACGCGAGCCGACCCTGTGGGGACCACCCGGACGAGCTCAACGAGCGGGGTGTTCCCGATGCCGGCCAGTGCACCTCGCGGTGTTGTCTCCATGATCTGCCTTCGCATTGTCTGGTGGCCGACGATACTTTCCCTTAAGAGGGCTGAGCCTCTTAGCGTGCACGGTGCGACGACGGACCGAGTCGGTCTGGACCGCCCGTTCGTGCTCTGAGACGGCAATGTCTGACCCAAGGTTGTTCACGGTCGCCGGCGCGACGGCGATCCGCCCCTCTGAACCCAGGAGAGGCAGACGCGGTGTGACTTTTTTAGGCACGGCCCCACACCCGAGGACCCCTCCCCTCCCGTTTTTGTACCCTGAGCCAGCGAGGTCCCTCGTGCCGAAGAAGCTCTGCCCGATGTGCGGCGAGGCGTTCATGGGGGCGTACGGCGGCGGCGGTGTACTGCTCCTCGCGGTGCAGCACCCGCGCCTTTCAAGCGCGCAAGCGAATCGCCAGTCCGCCGCCCCCTCCACGGGGCATTCTTTAGGGGCTTGCCGGCCCGCCCAAGACCCTGCCCCAGATTTCGGAGGGCTCGTGATTCGCAAGCAGCTGACGGCGGCGAGGGCGACGGTGCGGGAGCTGCGTCGACTCGGCCGGCGGGATTGCGAGGGCGCGCAATCCGGCTAGCCCGCCGTCTCCACCGGCAGATGACATGGATGGCAAGCGGAACGGCCGCGGCGAGCGGTGCCCGGCGGCCCGGCGGTGGGGAGCTGTTCACGATTGAGTCACCGGCCCGATAATCGAACCTTGTCGATCAGCGACGTGGCGACTGGGCCCGAGACCAGAGCATTCACCGTGGGTGGCAGGCGCGGGTGGGCGGCGGCCGTCGCGACTCCAGCGCCTTCGCCCGTTCGAGCACCCGGCCCCCCGTTTGCCCGAGTATGCCGGGATCGCTTCTGCGCTCGCCTGTGCCCGAGCTCCCACCCCGGGCGTCCGGCGACGCCGAGTTCGTGGTTGCCCGCACCCCCGAGGGCGAGATGGGGATTCTGGCCGATCACGAGCCGGTGATGGCGTCGCTGGCACAGGGGTTGGTCTCGGTGGACGCCGTGGGCGGTGAGCGGATCAGGTTCGAGGTCGAGGGCGGGTGCCTCCAGGTGCTCTCCAACCAGGTGACGCTGATCACCGACCGTGCCGTGATCATGGTCGGGCCACTCATCAACCACTCGGCCATCATCAACGCCCCGAAGTCGGAGAAGATCTACGGTTGTCGGGTGGCGGTGGCTCGAGTGCGGCGGTCACCTCGGTCGTCTGATCGGCGACGGTTAGGCCGCCTCGCTCGCGACCTGTCGCACGACCTCGGGGTCGACGCCGGTATCACGGAGGAGCCGGTTCGACATCGCCTCTTCGACATCGATCATCCCGAGCAGCAGGGTCACAGGATCGATCAGGTCGCGGTGACGACGTTCGCTGTCGCGGCGGGCGCGCTCGAACGCCTCCTTGAACCGGCCCGCTGCGCTCATGCTTCCGGCGAGGAGCGAGGTGCATCGGCGGGAGGGGCGCCGCCAGGGTTGCCATGGTTGATGGACTCGTCGGCGGCCGAGCCGGTCGAGCGCGTCGGCTCCGAACGTCCGCCGAACCGACGCGCGGACCTCTTCGGAGGTCGATGCCCACGAGCTTCAACAGTTCGGCATCCGGGGGTCGGGGCCGTTCGCCCATGACCTCGGCCAACCGGGACTCGACATCCTCTGCGCGCGGCAGCAACGCTCCCACCGAGGAGGGCAGCAGGTCGCGGTGGCGCACCCGGGCGAGGAGAAGCTGCTCGGTGCCGAGGTAGTTGTGGCCGAGGTCGCCCCGACCTCCGGTTCTTCAGACGAGGGGCGTGACACGCTCATCCCTTGTGCCGCAAGGATTCTCAGCCGTCGCGGCCGCCTTGTGCCCGCTCCGTGCCGCGACCGTTTGAACGCGGCGGTGGTCGGGGCGGTGGCGGGGCGTCGAGGTCCTCGTCGTAGGGGTGCCCCTAGCGGTCGAGGGTCATCGCCGCCGGCGTGCCCGAGCTGACGCTGTACCGCCTTGATTGAAGCGCCGGTGGCGATTATCAGGCTGGCCGCCGTGTGCCGCAGGTCGTGCGGCGGAGGCCGGGGTCGACCTCGGCGTCGGCGACTGCAAGGTCATTGTGCACCCCTGTGCTCCAAGGGCTTGGTGGCTGGGCCGTTCAACACCGAGCCGTCGATGTCGAAACGCGATCCGTGACACGGGCAGTCCCAGGTGGTCTCGGCGGCGTTGAAGTGCAGGGTGCAGCCCAGGTGGGTGCAGGTGGGTGACAGCGTGTGGAGGTCGCCAGACGGGTCGCGGTAGCCGGCCACTGTTTCGCCCTGTTCTTTGACGATGCCTCCCTGGCCGGACCCAAGCTCGTCGGCGTCCGCGACGGTGAGCCGTCCTACCCGGTCGCCGATCAGCTTGCCGGCGACCTTGACGTTCCCGGCGATCAAGCTGGTGATGGCGGCGGGGCCGCCGATGCGGCCGGCGTCGAACCCGTCGGGGACCGGACGGTCGCCGGCCATCACCAGGTCGGTCAGCATCCGGGCGGCCGCCGTGCCGTTGCTGAGACCCCACTTGCGGAAGCCCGTCGCCACCATCGTCCTCTTGGTGAGCGGTGAGCGACCGATGTACGGGATACCGTCGGCGGTGGCGTAGTCCTGCGCCGACCACCGGTAGTCGAACGACTCGACCTCGAAGTTCTCGTTGGCCCACCGCTCGAGCTCACCCCAGCGCGCCGGCGTCGCCGCCTCGTCGCCGGTTTCGTGGCCCTCCCCGACGATGATGACTCCGGTGTCACCGCCCTCGCGCCATGGTCTCAGCGACCGGGTCGGGGCACCGGCGGAGATGAACATCCCGTCGGGAGGCGCCGCACGGAGCCGAGCGCCGATGCCGTACCCCCGCCACGGCCGGGTCTTCAGCCAGAAGCCCCCGCGGTCGACGAACGGGATGAGGGTAGCGAGGATGGCGTGCTCGGCTCTGACGGATCCCTCGTCGCCGCTGATCTCGACCCCGTCGTCGTCTTCGTCAACCCCGTGGACACGGCTCTGCTCGAAGATCCTGCCGCCACCCGCCACCAGCGAACGCGCCAGCGCATCGCAGTAGCGGACCGGATGGAAGTAGGCCTGGGCGGTGAACTCCAAGGCGCCGGTCACCGCGAAGGGGAGTCCCGTGTCTCTGATCAGCCGCGCCGGCAATCCGAGTCGCTGGGCGGCGGTGTGCTCCTGTTCGAGATCGGCCGCTTCGTCGTCGGTGAGGGCGTACACGAAGGCGGAGGCACGCTCCAGCCCGCAGTCGCTCCCGGACTCGTCGACCAAGGACACGACATCGGCGATCGCCCGCTGGTTCGCTTCGGCATACGAGCGGGCGATGGATTCGCCACGCCGCTCGATCATCTGGTGGTAGATAAGACCGTGTTGCGAGGTGACCTTGCCGGTGGTGCCACCCGTGGTGCCCTCTGCGATCCTCCCGGCTTCGACCACCACCACGTCCGCACCCGCCCGTTGCAGCAGCACGGCGGCAGTGAGGCCGGTGATCCCGGCGCCCGCCACCACAACGTCGGCCCGGGTGGCTCCGGACCAAGCGGAGTACGAAGGCCCGTCCCTGTCGAGAAGCCACACCGACCTGTGCTCAGACACGCATGCCTCCCATAGCTCCGCAACCTACCCACCCGCCGCGCGGTCCCAAACTCCGAAAGACGAATCCTCGCTCTTGCCGACGCGAAAAGGGAACTCAGCGTTGACGATGTGGTCCCTCGTGGTGAAGCCGATCCGGTAGAACCGGGCCACCGCGTCCGCCACCCGCTCCGGTGCGCCAACCCAAAAGGAGGGGCCGTCGCCGAATGGGGTCGGTCGTGTGGGCGAGCTGCGCCTCCCAGTCGATCGTGGACACCGCCTAACGCCCGACGCCAACGCGTGGACTCTGTGGCCTGGCCTTGCCTGGGGCGGCAACAAGCTGGAGGACGGCCGGCCACGGCGGCGGATGTTGCAGCTCTGGGCGACGGCGCACGGG
>JACDBE010000230.1 GCA_013695075.1 Acidimicrobiia bacterium | reverse complement strand
CCGAAGATGAGCGTCGATATGAAACCGGTGAGCACCGCCACCCGTATCAGCGGGGAGAAGGCGGCGCTGAGACGGATCGCCCTTCGGTTGGCCTGCCGGTACCGGTCGCTCTCCACCGTCATGCGGGTCGTCTCCCGCTCCTCGGCGTTGAAGGACTTGATGGTCATGATCCCGGCGAGGTTGTTGGCCAGCTGGCTGTTGAGGACGCCCGCCTGGTCCCGCACCGCGGCGTAGCGGGCCTCCATGCGCCGCTGGAACCGTATCGAGCCGTACACGATGAATGGGATCGGCAAGAAGGCGAGCCAGGCCACCCCAGGAATCATGATCACGAAGGTGATCCCGATGAGCACCGTGGCCGTCGCCGTCTGCAGCATGGTGTTGGCCCCGTTGTCGAGGAACCGCTCCAGCTGGTTGACATCGTCGTTGAGGACCGCCATCAGCTCCCCGGTGGACTGTTGCTCGTGGTAGGCGATCTCCAGGTCCTGGACGTGGCGGTAGGCGTCGATGCGCAGCTCGTGCTGCACCGTCTGCGCCAAATTGCGCCACTCCAGCCCGTGCAGGTACTCGAACAGGGACTCCAGCGCCCACACCACGAAGGTGATCCCCGCCAGCACCAGCAGCTGGGTGCGGGGGTCGTCGAAGCCGAAGCGGGACAGGAATGACCCCTCCCGGTTGACGACGACATCGACGGCCAAGCCAATGAGGAACGGCGGGGCGATGTCGAACGCCTTGTTCGTCACCGACCACGCAGTGGCGCGCACCACCTGGGCGCGGTGGCCGCGGGCGTACCGCCACAGACGCACCAGCGGCGCCGAACGTTCCATGCCGGCGACGCTAGCGCGTGCGGGAGGGGGGGCGAGCTCTGGCCGCATGCTCAAAGTTCGCTGGCGGACGGCTCAGCCCCCGCCGCCTGAGCCACCGTTCAACCGTCGCGCGGCGGGGGTTCCTCGGGAGGTGGCTCCGGCGGCGGCGGCGGTCCAGGTTCGCCGACGTACACCGTGATGGTGCCCCCCGAAGAGATGGAGGCACCCGGCGCCGGGTCGGTGCGTACCACGATGCCGATGTTGGCCGGGTTCCCCACCGGGGTGCCGGCGATGACGAAGCTCAGGTCGAGACCGGTATCGGCGTTGTATGAGGACACCGCCCCCGCCACCTCGTCAGCGGCCAGCCCCAGCAGGTTGGGCACCACCGGGACGACCCCGGAGGAGTAGCTCACGGTGACGGTGGTCCCCTGTTCGACCTCGGCCCCTGCGCCCGGGCTCTGCCCGAGGAAGGTCCCCTCGGGTGCGGTGGATGCCGCCTCCACGAAGCTGGGTCGCAGCCCGGCCTTGGCGATGACGCTGCCCGCCTCTTCCTCGCCCAACCCGCTGACATCGGGGACGATGGTGGTGGGGATGCGGAACCACTCGCTGGTGCCGGAGGGCGCCTCGGGGAAGTCCTCGACGGGAAGGTCGGCGGTGACGTAGCGCATGAAGTGGGCCCAGATGGGGGCGGTCAGGGTCCCACCGTATGCCCGCGAGAAGTACTGGGAGGCTCCCGCCGCCTCGTCATAAACCGAGAAGTCCACCATCTCGATCTGGGCGTCGGGGTAACCGGACCACACCGCGGTGGTGAACTGGGGGATGAACCCCACATACCAGACGTCACGGAAGTTCTGGGCGGTGCCGGTCTTGCCCGCCTGGGGGCGGTCGATGTCGGCCCGGGTGGCGGTACCGCAGCACACCACCTTTTCCAGTGTGGACACCACGGCGGCACCCAGCGATGGCTCGATCACCTGCTCGGAGGTGACCTCGTGCTGGTAGAGGACCTCGCCCCCCACGGTCTCGATGCGTTCGATCAGGTACGGCTCGACCCGCTCGCCGTAGTTGGCGATGGTGGAGTAGGCAGCCGCCATCTCGAACGGGCTCACCGCTTCGGCACCGAGGGCGATCGACGGCACCGCGTTCAACGGCGACTCGATCCCCAGCCGGTGCGCCATCTCCACCGACGCCGCCGGCCCCACCGCCAGCGACACCTGGGCGAACACCGTGTTGGTCGAGTTGTAGGTGGCCTCCTCGAGGCTCATCACCCCGGTACCACCCTCACCGGCATTGCGCACCGTCCAGATGTTGCCCTCCTCGCTGCAGATGTACCCGCAGTCGAGCTCCTGGGGGCTGGAGGCATCCCAGAACGTCCCCAGGGTGATGTCCCAGCCCTCCTGGGAGCCCTGCTCCATGGCGGCCACCAGCGTCATCGGCTTGAAGGCCGAGCCGGCCTGGCGGCGGCCCTTGGTGACGATGTCGTACGGGCGCTGCCCGGCCTCGATGTCGGTACCGAACTCGAGCCCGGAGGCCATCACCCGCAGGGCGCCGGTGTCGTTGTCGAGCATGGCGATGGCTCCGGTGGGCCCACCCTCCTCCTGGAACCAGGTGCGCAGGATCCGGGTGGCCTCGTCGTTCCACGTCTTGTTGACGGTGATGGTGACCCGCAGCCCACCACCACCGGTGCACTCGGTGTCGTTGGCGGGGCAGCCGAACAGCGCCTGCTTGCGTTCGGCATAGCTGGCGCCAAGGTTGTAGCGGCTGTCGTTGAGGAGCTCCTCCTTGGCGGCGATGAGGATCTCGGGGTTGGTGGCGAGGAGCTCGCGATGTGGCGCCGGCTCCAGGGGGGTGCGCTTGGCCTTGATGGCCTCCTCGATGGTGATGAAGCCCTCCTCGGCCATGTTGTCGATGACGTCATTGCGGGCGCGCAGCACCCGCTCGGGCTCGGTGCGGATGTTGTAGAAGCTGGGGTTGCGGATGGGGACCACGATGGTGGCGGCCTCGGCGATGCTCAGCGCCCGCAGCGGCTTGTGGAAGTACTCCTGGGAGGCGGCCTTGATCCCGTAGGCGTTGGCCCCGTAGAACACCGAGTTGATGTAGAACTCCAGGATCTGGTCCTTGGTGTAGCGGTGCTCCAGTTCGGCGGCCACCACCCCCTCACAGATCTTGCGCTCCAGGGTTACCTCGTTGGTGAGGAAGCTCTTCTTCACCACCTGCTGGGTGATGGTGGAGCCTCCCTGCAGCCCGGCGTCGCTGCGGAAGTTCTCCAGCGCCGCCCGCAGGATTCCCTTGAAATCGAGACCCTCGTGCTCGTAGAAGTCGGCGTCCTCTGCGGCGAGCACGGCGTTGCGCACCACTTCGGGGACCCGGTTGATCGACACCGGTTGGCTGTTGCGCTCGGTGAGCTGACCGAGCAGGGCTCCATCGGAGGTGTACACCTCCGATAGCCGGGAGAGGTTGGGGAAGGTCAGATCGAACTGGTCGGCGTCGCAGATGTAGGCCGCCTCCAGGTCCCGGGCGGTCCCGTATGCGGCGTTGATCTCGAGGAACCCGAACAGCCCGGTCATCGCCGAGGAGAGGAGGGCGACGACGGCCAACAGCGCCAGCGCCGGGAGGCGTCTGCCTCGGCGCTCGTCCCGCTCGGTGAGGTGAAGGTTGGGATTCATGACGGATCGATACCGGGCCTGTAAGGGATACGACGCCTCATCCGGCCCCAGGGTTCCCGAGTACCATGCCGGCCCGGCCGATCGGGGCATGATAGGGATGCCGCAAGGTAACGCAGAGGATCGTCGCACCACCAGCGGCTTCACCATCGCCGCCCGGTACGTGGCGTCCGATCTCGATGGCTGGGATCCCGCGGTCCAGCTCGGCGATCCCGGCGGCTTTCCCTACACCCGGGGTCCGCACCAGACGATGTACCGGGGCCGGTTGTGGACCATGCGCCAGTACGCCGGCTTCGGCGACGCCGGGGAGACCAACCGGCGGTTCCACGCCCTGCTCGACGCCGGCCAGACCGGGCTCTCGGTCGCCTTCGACCTGCCCACCCAGATGGGCTATGACTCGGACCACCCCATGGCGAGCGGCGAGGTGGGCAAGGTCGGGGTGGCCATCGACAGCCTCGACGACATGCGGGCCCTGTTCGACGGCATTCCGCTGGGCGAGGTATCCACCTCGATGACGATCAACGCCACCGCCGCCATCCTGCTGCTGCTGTACGAGCTGGTCGCCGAGGAGCAGGGGATATCCCCTGACCGCATCACCGGGACGGTGCAGAACGACATCCTCAAGGAGTACATCGCCCGGGGTACCTACATATATCCACCGGCGGCGTCGATGCGGCTGGTCACCGACCTGTTCGCCTACTGCGCCGAGCGGCTGCCGCGGTGGAACACCATCTCCATCAGCGGCTATCACATCAGGGAGGCGGGATCCACCGCCGCCCAGGAGGTGGCCTTCACCATCGCCAACGGGCTGGCGTACGTGGAGGCGGCGGTGGCCGCCGGGCTCGACGTGGACGACTTCGCCCCCGGGTGTCGTTCTTCTGGAACTCGCACAACTACCTGTTCGAGGAGGTGGCCAAGTTCCGCGCCGCCCGCAGGCTGTGGGCCCGGCTCATGCGAGAGCGGGTGGGCGCCACCACCGAGGCCGCTTGGAAGATGCGGTTCCACACCCAGACGGCGGGGTCGACGCTCACCGCCCAGCAGCCGCTCAACAACGTGGTTCGCACCTCGTACCAGGCTTTGGCGGCAGTGTTGGGTGGCACCCAGTCGCTGCACACCAACGCCTACGACGAGGCGCTGGGGCTCCCCACCACCACCTCCGCCACCATCGCCCTGCGTACCCAACAGATCCTTGGTTACGAGTCCGGGGTGGCCGACACCGTCGACCCACTGGCCGGGTCGTACTTCGTGGAGACCTTGACGGACGCCGTGGAAGCGGAGGCGGTTGCCCTCATCGAGCGCATCGACGACCTGGGCGGTGCGGTGGCCGCCATCGAGGCCGGGTTCCCGCAGTCCCAGATCGAGGAAGCGGCCTACGCCGTGGCCACCGCCATGGAGCAGGGAGCGGCGGTGCAGGTCGGGGTCAACCGGTTCGTGGCCAGCGACGAGGCACTGACCCCGCCGCTGGTGATCGATCCCTCGCTCGAGGTCGCCCAGCAGCGCCGCACCGCCGTGGTGCGGGAGCGCCGCACCGCCGCCGCCGTCGACAAGGCGCTCGACGAGGTCAGGGAGGTGGCCGAGGGTGGCGGCAACCTGCTCCCCGCCATGAAGGCGGCCCTGGGTGAGATGGCCACCCTGGGCGAGGTTTCCGACGTGTTGCGCGACGTCTTCGGCCGCCACCGACCCGCCTCCTGAGATCGAGACATGCAACGAGAGAACCATCTGCGGCTGGTGGTGATTGGTGGGGGACCGGGGGGCAACGCCGCCGCCACCGGAGCGGCGACGCTGGGGGCGGCGGTGACCCTGGTGGAGGACGCCATCGTCGGTGGCGCCGCCCATCTGTGGGACTGCATCCCCTCCAAGGCGATGGTGGCCAGCTCCACCCGGCTGGCAGCCATCCGCATGGCCGCCGAGGTGGGGTTGAGCGACGCCGGCCATGTCGGTCTCGACATGACCCGCCTCGGCGAGCATCTCGGCGCCATCACCGGGACCCTGGCCAAGGGTGCCACCGACATGCTGCGCTCCCAGGGGGTCGAGCTGGTGTCGGGGCGGGGGCGGTTCGCCGATGCCAACACCGTCGAGGTCGACACCGAGGGGGGGACACGCCGCATCCCCTTCGACGTGGCGCTGGTGTCCACCGGGTCAAGGCCGTGGGTACCCGAGTGGGCGCCGGTTGATGGCGAGCGCATCCTCACCACCCGCCACGCCTACGGCCTGCCCGAGCTGCCCGAACACGTCATCATCGTGGGTTCCGGGGTCACCGGGGTGGAGATGGTGCACATCTTCTCCAGCCTGGGATCGAGGGTCACCCTGCTGGTGAGCCGGCACCACGTGCTCCCGCACCGTGACGCCGAGGTAGCCGCGGCCCTCGAGGAGAACTTCCTGGAGCGAGGGGTGCGGCTGTACAAGGGGGCGCGGGCCGAATCGGCCAGGTTGATCGGCGGCGGGGTCGAGGTAGACACCGACGACGGGCGTACCATCGCCGGCAGCCATGTCCTGCTGGCCGTTGGTTTGACCCCGAACAGCGAGGATCTCGGGCTCGACGCCATCGGGGTCAAGACCGACCACGGGTACATCGAGGTCGACGAATGGCAGCGCACCTCGGTGCCCCACATCTACGCCGCCGGCGACGTCACCGGGCAGATGCCGTTGTCGTCGGTGGCGGCGATGCAGGGCAGGAAGATCGCCCGCCACGCCATGGGCCACGAGGTGACCCCGCTCGACTACGGCAAGGTGACCCAGGCCATCTTCACCGACCCCGAGATCGCCTCGGTGGGGTTGGAGGAGGTCGACGCCGCCGCCGTCGGGCGCAAGGTCCGCATCACCAAGGTGCCCTTCGCCGCCAACCCGAGGGCCCTGATCCAGGCCAGCCCCCGCGGGTTCGTCAAGGTGGTGTCCGACCCGGCCACCAGGGTGGTGCTGGGTGGGACCGTGGTGGGCCGCTACGCCTCCGAGCTGATCGCCCCCATCGCGCTGGCCGCCCAGGCCCGGCTCCGGGTCGACCAGCTGGTGGAGACACTCATGGCCCACCCGTCGATGTCAGAGAGCATCGTGGAGGCCGCTGAGTAGTAGTAGCCCTCGTCGTTCCGGGTGGTGCCCACCCGTGCTACCGCACCACCATGAGGACCGAGCCGGAGGCGACGGTGTCACCGGGCTGGATGCGCAAGTCGACGATGGCCCCGTCGACCGGCGACACGATCTCGTTCTCCATCTTCATCGCCTCGAGGACGCAAAGCGGGTCGCCGGCGGACACGGTGTCGCCGGCACCGTGATTGACCTTGACGATGGTGCCCTGCATCGGCGCGGTGACCACCC
>JACDBE010000208.1 GCA_013695075.1 Acidimicrobiia bacterium | reverse complement strand
CCGTGCTGGGCGAAGAGCGCCTCCAGCTCGGCGGAGTTGGTGTTGAACGTGAGATTTCCCACGTACAGATTGGTGGACATTGCGTGCTCCTTCGAGCTGAACCGTCGAAACCCTTGACGCCCCGCATGGCAGGCCACACGGCGACTTCACCCGACGGATCAAAAGGAGCGAAGAATGGCGCAGCACGCAACAGGCGTGCGCTGTATCCCGACATGTTACCAGCCCCGTCGCCCGGTCGGTGCATGTGCGTCGTGGCCAGCCGCGCCAGGCATCGTTGGCGGCCGCGGGCGTCTACCGAGGCACGCCAAAGAGGTTCTCGGCGTCGCCGGCGTACGGCGTGAGACCACCCTGCGCCATGATCGCCCGGGTCCATGGCCGCACCGTGGCGCGGAGCCGGTCGGCGGCGGCCTCCCCGATGGCCGCCCACGGTGCAGCGGCCAACCGGTCGGTGGCGGCCTCGATCGCCTCTCGGCCGGCCCGTCCCTCGGCGGTGATGCCCCCGTCGCCGTCCAGCCACCCCCGTTGCCGCAAGTCCTCGACCGCCCCGGCCCAGTCCTCTTCGGACCAACCACGGCTGCGTCGGTAGAACTCGGCCTCGAAGGCCTCCCCGGTGGCGGCGTACGAGGCCAGCGCCGCGGTGGCCGAAACCCCGGTCGACACCAGGACCTGGACGTGACCGTCGCCGCGGAACTCGCGCAGCAGGGTCAGGGCGTGCCACAGCCGCAGGTGGGCGGCATCGGGTGCCGGCAGGGCGGCGTGGGCGGCGAACAGCGGACGACCCCCGGGTGGGCACCCACCCGCCGCCGCCATGGCGGTGTCCGCCGCCTCGGCCATCTCGGTCGAAACCACAGCGTCACCGAGGAACCGGCGCAGGGCAGCATCAACGGCGCCGAGCCGCGCCTCGATGATGTCCTCTGGCGAGGCATGGTCCCAAGCCGCCGGGATGAACCGGGCTACCAGGTCAGGGTTGAAGTTGTAGAAGGCAGCCGAGACGACGGCGGCGCCGACCCGACCCATCGCCGCCGACCGGGAGGCGAAGTAGGCCATCCCGCGATGGGGGAACCGGAGCCGCTCCCATGCCTCGAATGCCTCCGGGGCGAAGTACACCATGGCATGTACCGGCTCCAGCGTGGCCCACATCTTGCGGGCAAGCAACGGTTCCATCGGGCTCCTTGCGGATGCGGGTCGGCGATCCGGCTCGCCGAGAGGTGCTGAGGACATCAGGGGATGATGCCAGCAGCCGCCGCCACGTCCCAAGCCGCCGGCGCGGCCCGGGGAGGCTGTAGCGTGATCAGGTTTGGTTGGCGAAGTCACCATTCCGCTGCTGCCGTGCCGCCACCTCGACGAGTTGATCCCTTCTACGAGGCGTTGGGGTTCGAGCGCACCTACCGCCAGGAGCGGCCCAACCCATACGCCGTCGTCGCCCGACAGGACATCAACATCCATCTGTTCGGCATCGACGGATTCGCGCCCGAAGTCTCCTACGGCAGCGTCATCCTCCTCGTCCCGACCCCTGACGGGCTCTACCGAGCCTTCGCCGCCGGGTTACGTGCCGCCTACGTCAAGCTGCCGGCTGCGGGGATCCCGCTCATCCTCCGGCCCCGCAAGAGGCACGGCACCGTGTACGGGTTCACCACTGTCGATCCAGGTCCACGAGCTGGGAGGGTCCCACACCGTCATCTCGAACCCGCCCGATCCCAACGGCCCGAACGTGAAGCGGCCCTTGGAACGAGGCCCAAGCGGACGGCCGTCGAGGCGGGCGGTGCGGATGTGTGGCGCCCACTCCGGCCATCGCTCGACGTCGGCCGGGAGCTCCCACGCCCGCCGCGGTGCCACCGCACGAAGCGTCGTTCAACAAGAACGGTTGCCGTCATGGCCGCGTCATCGCCGCGCCTGGCGTATCCGTCGACGCCGGCCTCCTCGGACGTGATCAGCGGCGTTTGGTGGCGGTCAGGATGCCCAGGTTGGAAACGACCCATGGCACCAGGTATGTAACCGCCGCCTTCACCCAGGTGCTCGCCGTCGCCTCCCCCGCAGCGACGACATCCAGATGGTTGATGGCGAACAGCACCGTCCCCACGATCAGCGCGATGCGGATGGTGGCCTCTACATGGCGACGCATCCCGACCACGGACAGCGCCTCCCGCCACGTCGCCCACGTGACCACCAAGTCGGGATCGTCACGCACCGCCGCCGCCTTCCTCACCGCCGATCACGTGGCTCGACTGGGCTGACCGACGGCCGTGATGGTCACTGGCGGGGTACTGCCTGGACTGATCCGAGTGACCGATCAACCGGTGGCGTCCCCCTTCGGTACCACGCCGGCCGGCTCGATCATGAGAATCGCCGTTCTCCCGGGTGCCCGAGTGCGATGCAGCACCCCGCATGGAACCGTGTAGCCCTGGTGTCGATCGAGGGTGACGGTCGGGCGGTCCTCGATGTCGGTCAGCAGCTGCCCTTCCAGCACGAGGAAGAACTCGTCTTCAGCATCGTGCGTGTGCCAGTGAAACTCGCCTTCGACGATGCCGAGTCGAACGACTGCGTCGTTCACCGTGGTCAGGGTCTCGTTGACCCATGGCTCGTGGGCGGCGATCTCGGCTGGCAGGTCGATCAGCCGCAAGGTCCCGAACTTGTCGTCGAGGTTGATGTTGTACTCCTGCTTGTCTCCCATGGAACCTCCTCGGGTCGGCCGGCAGCGCCGCCGTGCCAATGCGTGCGGCCTCGGGTGTGACCCGGAGCCGACCGGTCGTGGGGCCGCCGTGCCCGCATTGTCGCATGCGAGCGCTCGATCGATGAGACCGCCCATCCCCGCCGCAATGACGTCGATCTGGCTCTCGCGCGCCTTTATCGTTACATCGATGGCATACGACGAAGCCCTAGCGGATCGCATCCGAGAGATGGTCGGTGGCGATCCGCTCGTCACCGAGCAGAAGATGTTCGGCGGGCTCGCCTTCCTCATCGGCGGCAACATGGCAGTGGGGGCCAGCGGCCAAGGCGGGCTGCTGGTGCGAGTCGATCCGATCAAGTTCCACGAGCTCGTAGCAACCCCCGCCGCCAGACCCATGGAGATGCGAGGCCGTTCGATGAAAGGGTGGCTGCGTGTCGACTCCGATCATGCACGGACCCGGGAACAACTCGCCATGTGGGTCGATCTCGGCACCAGCTACGCCCGATCGCTACCCGCCAGGAGGAAATAGCCGCGCTCACCGCTTGCCCGCGGCCACGATGGGTCGGCGTCGGGTGGACTACGCAGCACCGGATGACGGCCACGTCTGTGCTCCGGACCGACGCAAGTGGTGCAGACTGGCGGGGTGGAGCCGGAAGTGTGTGGCGCCGGTCGCCGCCTAGTCATCGTGTGCGGGTTGCCCGGAGCGGGAAAGACGACACTCGCGCAGCGAATTGAGTCCGAGTACTCCGCGGTTCGGATGTGTCCGGACGACTGGATGGCCTACTTGGGGATCGACATCTTCGACGAGGCGTCCCGAGCCAGGATCGAGCACCTGCAATGGGATCTCACGCAGCGGTTGCTGAAGCTCGACGTTCCCGTCGTCATCGAGTGGGGAACGTGGGGACGCGATGAGCGGGACCAACTACGCCAACGAGCTCGAGCCGCCGGGGCAGCAGTGGAACTCCGTTTCCTCGATGCGCCGCTCGCCGTTCTCTGGCGACGCCTTGGCGATCGAGACATTGAGCGTCGGGTCGGCCACCGCGCCCTGACGCGGAAGGATCTCGAGACCTACGCCGCCGCCTTCGAACGACCCAGCGACGAGGAGCTGGCGCTCTTCGACCCTCCCCTGCGCCGCTAGAAATGACAGACGGCGTCCATGTCAGGCTGCTCCACGTCGATCCAGCACCGCACACCACTCGGGCATGTCCTCGCTTCACTCACGGCGATGCACCCTACCCGACAGGGTCCCGCCAGACTCGTGGCGTGCTCGGAGAGGTCACGGCGTGGCAAGGACCATGGAGGGTGACCCTGCTCGATGTCTATTGATCGACTGACCACCTCCGGGTGGAGGGCAGGGGCACGTCGCCGTACCCGTGGCAGCGAGCCTCGCTCAGCCGGAACTCGAACAGGACGTAGCGGTCGAGAGGCGTGTAGCTCGAGGCGTCGGCCACGTGGGACCACATGTCTGGGTCGTCCACGGCGACACCGCGGCCCTCGACGCAGAACTCGCCACCGGTACCGGCATTGTCTGGGACACCGTTGTGCAAGGCGAACCATCCCCGCTCCCGGAGGTCTCTCCCTTTGGGTGAGGTCGGCTCCATGAACAGGAACAACCCGACGGCAGTGAAGATAGGTGTCACCGGATGGACCCGAGGTGTCCCCGATCGACGGATCGTCGCCAGATATGCAGGTGCTGCGGTCAATCTGCCCGCCCCGAACCGTGCCAGGTCAGGCTCACGTGTGGCGAACTCACCCCAGCTGATCGTCGCCGGCGTTGCGGTGTTCGGCATGACCCGCCCGCCTGGCAATGACAGGTCCTACGCCTGCTCGATGCGGATCATGTTGCCTGCCGGATCGCGCACGGCGGCGTCACGGACACCCCAGAACTGGTCGGCCGGCTCTGACAGCACCTCGACCCCCGGCGCGGCGGCGGTCTTGTCGAAGGTAGCTTCGAGATCGTCGGAGCGGAAGAAGGGTCCGGGCAGCTCACCCTTGGCCAGCAGAGCCGCCAGGGCGTCGCCGTCCTCCTGGGAGCGGCCCGCGTGCGGCTGCGACAACACGATCTTGATGTCGGGCTGAGTGTCGGTGGCGAGGGTGATCCAGCGGAAGCCGTCGTTGGCGACCTCGTCCTGGACCGTCAGGCCAAGGGTATCCCGATAGAAGCCGAGGGCGGCATCGGGGTCGTCGACGTAGATGTGCACGGTGCTGAGTGAGATGGTCATGGCGCCAACCTACGACGGCGCGGCGGAAGATGCTTCTCGAAAACTGCTCGCTTCCGGAGGCCCCCGACGCCCGGACCGGCGCGGTCGGGTCAGCACCATCGTCACGCAGCCGGGCAGGACACCCAGCTCGTCGTGGCTGCGGGCGCGGTAGGCGCTCGGCGTCTCACCGACGAGCTCGGTGAACCGGGCAGAGAAGGAGCCGAGACTGGAGCAGCCAACGGCGAAGCAGACATCCGTCACGCTCAGGTCGCCGCGGCGCAGCAGCGCCTTCGCCCGCTCGATGCGCCGGGTCATGAGGTAGGAGTACGGCGTCTCGGAGTACGCCTCGCGGAAGCGGCGGCTGAAGTGCGCCGGCGACATCAACGCCGTGCGGGCGACCGTCGGAACGTCGAGCGGCTGGGCGTACTCGCGGTCCATCCGGTCCCGGGCCAGGCGCAGCAAACGCAGCTCATCGACATCAGCGCTCACACGCCCAGCCTACCCAGCGGCGCCCTCCGCCGAGTCAGTCGACGGCGGACCGACGCGCCGCGATCATGGCCGCGCTCGAGGCCAAGGCCGCTGCGACCGTGGCCGCGGTGGACCACCAGTGCGTTGCGAGCTCGCCGACGCCGCCTTCGAGTTGACGGACCACATAGCCGAACAGGACGAGCGTCACTGCGGCAATGAGCACGAGCGCGGTTCGTACCATCGCAGTCACCCCACTGCTCGGGAGGCAGCCATGTCCCAGGTCCGTGTCCACAACTTCTCGATCTCCCTGGATGGGTTCGGGACAGGCGACGGCATCACGTTCGACGCCCCGTTCGGTCACGCCGGGGAACGCCTGCACGAGTGGATGTTCGCCACCCGATTCTGGCGCTCGATGGTCGGCGATACCGGCGGCACCGCGGGTGTCGACCACTCCTTCGCCGACCGCCATGGCGTCGGCATCGGGGCCGAGATCATGGGCCGGGGTAAGTT
>JACDBE010000195.1 GCA_013695075.1 Acidimicrobiia bacterium | reverse complement strand
TCGGCTGGGAGGACGCCGAAGACCACCCCCGAGACGCCGGCGAGTTGGTAACCGCCCTGGAAACGACATGGGCCATCCTCGACGGCTGTCTCGACCGCTGGACGCCGGCGATGCTCGGCGAATCGTTCGCCCGTGAGTACGCCGGCACGGAGCAGATCCACACCCGGCAGTCCGTGCTCATGCGGATCCTCACCCACGATGCCTACCACTGCGGAGAGCTGTCGCAGACCCTCGACATGCACCACCTCCCTCAGATCGATCTGTGGGCTCCGCCGCAGGATCCCGAGTGACGGCTGACAGGCCCAGACCGGAGACCGACACTGCGTAGCGAACCAAGACCGATATCGACCACGACGGGCCACACGGCGGACCGACCCGTCCTGCTCCGCCGAGGCCTGCGCCTGGAGTACCTGACGGTCGGTTGGAACATCGTCGAGGGAGTCATCGCCATGGTCGCCGGGCTGGCCGCCGGCTCGGTTGCCCTCATCGGCTTCGGCATCGACAGCTTCGTCGAGTCGGCCTCGGGTTCGGTCCTCATCTGGCGCCTCGCCGCCGAACGCCGGTCTACCGACGAGGAGCGGATCGAGCAGGTGGAGCTGCGGGCGCAACGGCTGGTGGCGGTTTCGCTGGCGCTGCTCGGCGGCTACGTCGCCTACGAGTCGCTCTCATCGCTCATCGCCGGTGAGCGGCCCGAACCGTCCGTCGTCGGGATAGCCCTGGCGGTCGTCTCGCTGCTCGTCATGGGCTGGCTGGCGCGGGCGAAGCGGCGGGTCGGCGTCGCCCTCGGCAGCCGGGCGATGACGGCAGACGCCTTGCAGACCGATGCCTGCTTCTGGCTGTCCTTGTTCCTGCTGGTGGGCATGGGGGCCAACGCCCTCTTCGGCGCCTGGTGGGCCGACCCGCTGGCCGCCCTGGCGATGACCGTGTTCATCGGGCGTGAAGCCGTCGAAGCCTGGCGCGGAGAGGACGATTGACCGCCCAGGCTGGAGAGCAGTGAAGCTCAATCGACGGCAATCACCAGCGGGGTGCCCCTGGTGGGGTGGCGGCCCACCAGCATCCGCTGCCGGCAGACGTCCAGCAGCGCCGCCTGCAACACCTCCTCCGGCCGACCGGCGGCCCGGACGATGCCCCCATCCATGACCACCATGCGGTCGGCGTACGAGGCGGCCAGGTTGATGTCGTGGAAGGCGGCGACTACCGCCTTGCCACCGGCGGCGGCGACGGCTACCAAGGTGCGCATCACCCGCTCCTGTTGACCGATGTCGAGGGCGGTGGTGGGCTCGTCGAGCAGCACCAGCGGGGTGTCCTGGGCGAGCACCTGGCCAGGGCCACCGGGTTCGCTCCCCACCCGACAGCACCGCCACCGGAAGATGGAGCAGATGGGCGATGTCGGTGGCTGCCACCGCCTGGCGCTGCGCACCATCGAGGTCTCGATGACCGACCACTTGCTCGGGCTCGAGCTGCACCGCGGTCTCCCCACCCTGCCAGCGCAGCAGCGGATCGCCGCCGCCCACCGCGCCCTGGGCGCCGAGTTCGGGCGGATCTACGCCGAGGGTGTCGCTGGCGGCGAGTTCCCCGCCGATCTGGCCGCTGCTCTGGTGGGTGACGCCATCCTGGCCACCGCCAGGACCCTGATGGCCATACCGGACCCCAAGACCCAGCTCCATCGGGTCGGCGAGGAGTTCCTCCGCTTCCTATTCAACGGCCTCGACGCCGGCTAGCCGGCGACTGGCGGATGGACCCGGGTGGTGGCAAGCTTCGGGATCACAGGAAACCCGGTGCCAGACAACCACGACCTGCTCGACCTGCTGTCCGACCTCGATCTGCCCCGGGATCTGGCGCGCCTCGACGAGGAGCAGCTGACGGAGATGGCGGGGGCCATCCGCCGCTACCTGGTGACGGTGATGTCGCAGACCGGTGGCCACCTGTCCCCCAACCTGGGGGTGGTGGAGCTGACCATCGCCCTGCACCGGGTGTTCTCCAGCCCCGACGACGCCATCATCTGGGACGTCGGCCACCAGGCCTACGTCCACAAGATCCTCACCGGGCGCGCCGCCCTGTTCCCCACCCTCCGCCAGGACGGAGGGCTGTCGGGATATCCCAGCCGGGAGGAGAGCGACCACGACTGGGTGGAGAACAGCCACGCCTCCACCTCGCTCAGCTATGCCATGGGGATGGCGACGGCGGGTCGGCCCGGGCACACCATCGCCGTCATCGGCGACGGGGCGCTCACCGGCGGAATGGCCCACGAGGCGCTCAACCACATCGCCCACGCCCGACCCGACCGGCTGATCATCGTCCTCAACGACAACGGCCGCTCCTACGCCCCCACCGTCGGCGGGCTGGCCAACCACTTGGCCCGGCTCCGCCTCGACCCGCACTACGAGTCCACCAAGAAGGCCATCGGGTCCCGGCTGCGCCGGCTGCCCCGCATCGGCGAGCTGGCCGACGAGACCGCCCGCCGCATCAAGGAGAGCATCAAACAGATGCTGGCGCCCTCCACCTTCTTCGACGTGCTCGAGCTGAAGTACGCCGGGCCCATCGATGGGCATGATCTGGGCCTGGTGGAGCGCACCCTGGAGCGCGCCCGTGGGCTGGAGGGTCCGGTGGTCATCCACGTGATCACCGACAAGGGGCGTGGCTACCAGCCCGCCATCGCCGACGAGCGGGACAAGCTGCACGGGGTGGGCAGCTTCGACGCCGAGACCGGCGAACCCATCCTGCGCCAGGCGCAGTACACCGACGTATTGGAGACGGCGCTGGCCGACATCGCCCGGCGCCACCCCGAGGTAGTGGCGGTGACGGCGGCGATGGAAGCGTCGACCGGGCTGGGCGCCATGGCGGTCGAGTTCCCCCACCGGGTGCACGACGTCGGCATCTCCGAGCAGCATGCCGTCACCTTCGCCGCCGGGCTGGCCGTGGCCGGGCTGCGCCCGGTGGTGTGCGTCTACTCCACCTTCCTCCAGCGGGCTTTCGACCAGGTGATGATGGACGTGGCGCTGCACCGGCTCCCGGTCACCTTTGTGATCGACCGCGCCGGGGTCACCGGACCCGACGGTTCGTCGCACCACGGGGTGTTCGACCTGTCCTACATGCGGATGATCCCAGGTATGGCCATCGCCGCCCCGGCCAACGAGGCCGAGCTGTGCGGGATCCTGGAGACGGCGGTGACCCACCCCGGTCCGGTGGCCATTCGGTTCCCCAAGGGCGCCGTCACCACCACCCCCGACGTACCGGCGACGCCGGTGCCGTTCGGGGAGTGGGAGGAGCTGAGCCACGGCGAGGACGTCGCCCTGCTCGCCACCGGGCGCATGGTGGAGGCGGCCTCCAAGGCCGCCGGGCAACTGGCCGAGGCGGGCATCTCCTGCACCGTGGTCAACGCCCGCTGGGTCAAGCCGCTCGACCCCCGGTTGGAGCGATGGGCCGCTGACCACCGTTTTGTGGTCACCGTCGAGGACAACGTGGTGTCGGGTGGCTTCGGCGCCGCCGTGCTCGAGGCGCTGTCCGGGTCGGGTCTGGCGGGGAGGGTACGGGTGATGGGGGTGCCCGACCGGTTCATCCGCTTCGGGGGGCCGGCCGCCATCGTCGCCGAACTTGGGTTGGACGGGGACGGCATCGTCGCCCGGGTGCGGGAGCTGGCCGGCGATCGACCTGCCGCCGGTTGACGCTCAGCCGAGCGAGTCGACCACCATGGGGACGCCGTAAGTC
>JACDBE010000169.1 GCA_013695075.1 Acidimicrobiia bacterium | reverse complement strand
TGGTGGTGGGCGCTAGTGGGATCGAACCACTGACCTCTGCCGTGTGAAGGCAGCGCTCTTCCGCTGAGCTAAGCGCCCGGAGCGCGCCGCAGTGTAGCCGAGGTCCAGGGGGGCTCCCGTAGGCTGGGGCCATGAATCGGGTGGACTTCGAACTCGTCATCGACGAGGTGCTGGATGCGTTGCCGGGGTGGGTGGTCGACCGCATCGACAACCTGAGCGTGGTGGTGGAGGAGCATCCCAGCCGGCATCAGGATCCCGGTGGCACAGGGCTGCTCGGGTTGTACGAGGGGGTGTCGCTGCTCGATCGGGGGAACGACTACTTCGCCGCCATGCCGGACACCATCACGGTGTTCCGCCAGTCGCACCTGGCGCTCGGTCTCAACGACGATGAGTTGCGGGAGGAGATCCGGCGTACCGTGCTCCACGAGATTGGACACCATCTGGGCATCGACGACGACCGGCTCCACGAGATCGGTTGGGCTTGACGCTCCGCTCAGCGTCGGCGTCGGTCACTCGTAGAAGGGGTTGGCTCCGGCGGCGTGGTCGGTGATGTCGACGATCTCGGTGATCTCGGGAACGTTCTGTTTGATGGCGGTCTCGATGCCGTGGCGCAGCGTCATCGCCGCCATCCCGCAGCCCTGGCAGCCACCACCCAGCTCCAGGAAGGCGGTGTCACCCTCCACCGACACCAGACGGGCGTACCCGCCGTGGGAGGCGATGGCGGGGTTGATCGCCTGGTCGAGGAGCTGGGCCACCCGCTCCCCCACGGTGCCGGTGAGCTCGATGTCGGGGATGACCGGTCCGCCGTCCCCGGCGACCGGTGACGGCTGGTTGGGGTTGCGCAGCACCAGCCCGGGAGCGTTGGGATCGGAGGAGGTATCGAGCACCGCCCCCCGCAGGTTGTCCACCGAGTCGGCGTCGATGGAGACTCGCAGCCCGTTGTGATGCTCGAGGTGATCGGTGGCGATGACGTCCTCGGGGCGGAGGAAGGCGGTCTCGTAGGCGAACCCGTTGGGGGTGGCGCCGGCGATGCGGATGCCCAGGGCCAGGTCGTCGATGGCCTCCTCGTCGCGCAGGGCGACGATCTGGGCCAGAGCCTCCTCGGTGATCTCGAGGACCGTATCGATGCCGGTGGTGTCGGTGGGCGTGGTCATCGCCCCTAATGGTACCGGCCGCCCGGCGGCTCTCTGTCAGTCGGCGTACATCGATTCGATCTCATCGGCGAAGTGCTCGGTCACCTTGTTGCGTTTCACCTTGAGCGTGGGGGTCAGCTCACCGCCCTCGATGGACAGCTGCCGGGGCAGGATGACGAACCTCTTCAGCTGCTCCACCCTGGCGAAGTCCTTGTTGAGCTCGTCAATGGCGGCCTGCACCTCCTTGGAGATCGACTCGGAGGTGTGGGCCGGGCCGCTCTCGCCTCGTTCCGCCATGTGCGCCGCCGCCGCCTCCTCATCGAGTGTGAGCAGCACCGACAGGAACTTGCGGCGATCCCCGATGACCACCGCCTCGCTGATCAGCGGGTGCAGCCTGAGCCCGGACTCGAGGGGCTTGGGGGCCACGTTCTTGCCACCGGCGGTGATGATGATGTCCTTCTTACGCCCGGTGATGCTGAGGTACCCGTCGGCGTCGAACTCCCCCAGGTCACCCGAGTACAGCCAACCGTCCTTGAGGGTCTCGGCGGTGGCCTCCGGCTCCCGGTAGTAGCCCATGAACACGTTGCGGCCCTTGACCAGCACCTCGCCGTCGTCGGCGATCTTCACCACCACGTTGGGGTAGGCAGGACCGACGGTGGCCAGCTTGGTGCGGCCCGGCAGGTTGATCGAGGTGGGCCCGGAACCCTCCGACTGCCCGTACACCTCGTAGATGGGGATGTTGAGCCCAGCGAAGAACTCCTTGATCTCTGTCGCCAGCGGGGCGGCCCCGCTGATCATCGCCCGAGCCTTGCCCAGGCCCAGGGCGGCGGAGGTTTTGGAGAAGACCAGCCTGTCGGCCACCTTGAACTGGGCGCCGAGCATTCCGGACGGTTCCTGGCCGCGATGGCGTAGATCGACCACCCGGGCACCCACCCCGCGGGCCCATGCCAGGATCTTGGCCTTGGCGCCGTGGGCCTTGGCCAGCTCGTGCTCCACGCCGGCGTGGAACCGCTCCCACACCCGGGGCACGGCGAAGAACAGGGTCGGCTCCACCTCCTTGAGGTTGTCGGCCAGCTTCTCGATCGACTCGGCGTAGTACACCGGAAAGCCGACGGTGGCGGGGGCGTGGATGGTGAACAGCTGCTCGGCGATGTGCGACAGGGGCAGGTAGGACAGCACCCGGTCGTCGGGATCGAGGCGCAGCGGGCCGACCACCTGCGCCGGGGTCCACACCAGGTTGTCGTGCGACAACATCACGCCCTTGGGTGGTCCGGTGGTCCCCGATGTGTAGATCAGCGTGGCCAGGGTGTCGCCGTCGAGGTTGTCCATCCGCTCCTGCAACACCTCATCCCCAACATCGGCGCCGGCCGCCATGAAGGCGTCCCAGCTCAACACCATCTCGTCGTCGATGGGGTCGGCGCCCCGCATCGTCACCACATGGCGCAGGTTGGGGATCTGGTCGCGCACCTGGGCGATCTTCTCCCACTGCGCCTGGTTCTCCACCACCACGATCGGCGCCGCGCTGTGCTCGACGATGTAGCGGCATTCGGCAGGGGAGTTGGTGGCATAGATGCCGGCAGGCACTGCTCCCGCCGCCATTGCCGCCACATCGATGATGGTCCACTCCGGTCGGTTGGCGCCGAGGATGGTGACGACCGCACCCGGCTCGACGCCGAGGGCGATCAGCGACTTGGCGGCGGCCCGCA
>JACDBE010000150.1 GCA_013695075.1 Acidimicrobiia bacterium | reverse complement strand
GCGAGACCCAGCAGCAGAAGGTGCGGTGGGCGGCGGAGCTGCTGGGTATCGACCGCCACCTCGACCGCCGGCCCCGCCAGCTGTCGGGGGGTGAGCGGCAACGGGTGGCCCTGGCCCGCGCCTTGGTGAGGGAGCCCAACGTCTTCCTGCTCGACGAACCGCTCTCCAACCTGGACGCCAAGCTGCGGGCCGCCGCCCGCGACGACCTGCTCGCCTTCCAGCGCCGCATCGGCACCACCACGGTGTACGTCACCCACGATCAGGTGGAGGCGATGGGGATGGGGGATCGGATCGCGGTGATGTCGGCGGGTCGCATCCGCCAGCTGGGCACCCCCGAGGAGGTGTACTCCAACCCGGCGGACACCTTCGTGGCCACCTTCATCGGCTCGCCGCCGATGAACCTGCTGGTTGACAACGGCCGCACCATCGGGTTCCGGCCGGAGAACTTCAAGCCGGCCGCCGCCATCCCACCGGATCGCTCCCCCACCGAGTTCCGGTTCCACGTCAACCGCGCCGAGTACCTCGGCTCGGACCGCTACCTGTACGGCAGGGTGGAGGGCTTCGACGAGCACACCAAGGTCATCGCCCGGGTGCCGGTGGGTGGGGCGGTGGAGGAGGGGGTCACCCACCGCTTCGCCGTAGCCGCCGGCGACCTACGCGCCTTCGACACCGCCACCGGGTTGCGCATCGACGGGGCGGGGCGATGAGCCAGGAAACTGTTGCCGTCGCCGAGCAGGCACCTGGCGGCGAGGTTCGCCGCCGACTCGCCGACAACGAGCGCCTCCTGGCGGTGGCCGCCATGACCCCGGCGGTGGTCTACATCCTGGCGCTGGTGGGCTTCCCCTTCGGGCTGGCGGTGCTGCTGTCGTTCAGTGACGTCACCGTGGGCGATCCCAGCCTGGACCTGGTGGGGCTGGCCACCCTGCGCCAGGTTCTGGCCGACCCGGTCTTCTGGCAGTCGTTGCGCAACACCTTCGTGTTCACCCTGGTGTCCAACGCCCTGGTGGTGGTGCTGGCCACCGCCCTTGCCCTGATCCTCACCAAGGACTTCAGGTGCAAGTGGCTGGTGCGCTTCCTGGTGCTGCTGCCCTGGACCACCCCGGTGTCGCTGGCCACCATCACCTGGCTGTGGACGCTCGATTCGATCTTCAGCCCCATCGATTGGGTCCTCCGCCAGGTTGGCCTGATCGAATCCAACGTCATCTGGTTGGGCAAGCCCGGGTTCGCCCTGGCATCGGTGATCACCGTGCACACCTGGCGGATCGTCCCCCTGGCGGCGGTGATCATCATGGCGGGTCTGATCGCCATCCCCTCCGAGATCAGGGACGCCTCCGACATCGACGGCGCCCGCTTCTGGCGACGGACATTCGAGATCGAGGTGCCGCTCATGGCCCCGATCATCGGGGTGGCGGTGCTGTTCGGGGTCATCCTCACCGTCACCGACATGACCGTCGTTTACGTGCTCACCCGCGGTGGGCCGACCAACTCCACCCAGGTGCTGGCGAGCTGGGCCTACTTCAAGGGGATCGAAGGCGGAGACCTGGCCCAGGGGGCTGGCACCGCCCTGTTCCTGCTCCCGGTGTTGGTGGCGGTGGCCGCCCTCATCCTCCGCTTCGCCCGCCGCCGGGATGTGATGTGACATGACCGCGCTCGAGACGGATCGCCGCCGGGCGGACCGGCGAAGGGTGTGGGGTCGGGTGGCGCTCTATGCCCTGGCCATCGGCGCCGCCCTGGCCGCCGCCTTCCCCTTCCTGTGGAGCACCATCACGATGTTCAAGCAGGACCAGGATCTCTACATCAAAGAGAACAATCCCTTCTGGTTCAACGAGCCACCCACCATGGAGCATGTCACCTACCTGTTCACCAACACCGAGTTCCTCACCTTCGTCAGTAACACGGTGGTGGTGGGGCTGGCGGTGGTGGTGATCACCCTGGCCATCAGCCTCCCCGCCGCCTACAGCCTGGCCCGACTTGTCGGCCGGTGGGGGGAGCGGATGGGGATCGCCATCTTCCTGGTGTACCTCATCCCGCCGACGTTGCTGTTCATCCCCATGTCGAGGGTGGTGTCCGCCCTGGGGCTCCACGAGTCGCTGTGGTCGTTGGTGCTGGTGTACCCCACGATCACCATCCCCATTGCGGTGTGGTTGCTGATGGGCTTCTTCAAGGGAATCCCCCGCGACATCGAGGAGCAGGCGATGGTCGACGGCTACTCACGGGCCGAGGCGGTGCTGCGCACCGTGATCCCGCTGGTGTTCCCCGGCATGGTGGCGGTGACGGTGTTCTCCTTCACCCTGGCCGCCCACGAGTTCATCTACGCCCTGTCGTTCATCTCGGCCACCGCCGAAAAGCCGATCAGCATCGGGGTGCCGACCGCCCTGGTGCGCGGCGACGTCTTCTTCTGGCAGTCGCTACAGGCGGCGGCGGTGCTGGTGGCCGTTCCCATCGCCCTGGTCTTCAACCTGTTCCTCGACCGGTTCATCTCCGGTTTCACCATGGGCGCCGTCAAGGGCTGAGCCCGCCGGCCGGGTCAGTTGCCCCCCGCCGCCGCGCCGAGGGCGATGGTAATGTCTGGAGCGGTGGCGAGGATCAACTCGTCGTCGGTAACCAGTGAGATCGCTTCGGATTCGGCGAGGGCGACATAGCAGGCGTCGTAGGCGGTCAGACCCCCTCCGGTCCACCGAGCCACACTCTCGAGGTCGGGCTCTCGGATCTCGAAGCCGATCTCGGCGATAGAAACCGCCAACCCGACCAGTCGGTGTGCGTCCCACCCCCATCGCCGTCCGGCGACGTTCAGGATCTCGAGGGCGAGCAACTGCGGGGCAAGCACCAGAAGGTCGCCCCGGGCGTACGCATCTCGCAGCAACCGAGCAGCTGCGACATGCCGTTCACCCTCATCACGGAACCACTTGAGGACGACCGAGGCATCGAGGACCACCTCCCTCAATGGCTGTCGCGCTCGCTGCGGATGGCCGCCGTCGAGTCGTCCTGCTGGTGGTCAGCGAACAGAGCGTCGAGCCGCTCCATGCTCCGCCGAACGGTGGCACCTGCCCCAGGCCCGACGGCGTCGGCGGTGTCCTGCTGCGCCAACTGCGCCACATAGGCACTTCTCGTCAGACCGCGTGCCCTTGCCCTGCGATCGATGCTACGCAGGAGGTCGTCGTCAACGGAGATCAGAACCTTGGCCACGTCGATAGGATATCCTGGATATCTGGGGTGTCAAGGTTCGGCCATGCACACGTCTGGAGCCACGACCGCACCGTCAGTTCCCACCCTCGGGCGACGCCGACGAGCCACGGAAGTGCCAGCGCACCTGGCGTCCACACTCACGCTGACCACCCAGCCTCCGCCTCTCCGCCACCATCGTCGCTCCACTAGGTTGCCGAGCATGGGACACGCCGGGCCCGCCTCCGGACACACCTTCGATGTCGACACCTCGGTGCGAGCAGTCGGTGAGAACCGGTTCGCAGCCGACGTGACGGATCGATGGAACGCGCTTGGGGGCGGCCCTAACGGCGGATACTCCCTCGGCATCTGCCTGCGGGCCCTCGGCCAGGTGCTGCCCTTCCCCGACCCACTGGCGGTGTCGGCCCACTTCCTGCGCCCGGGCGTGCCGGGGTCTGCCGAGGTGCGTACCGAGACGATCCGAGCGGGGCGCCGGCTTGCCACCGGGCAGGCGAGCCTTATCCAGGCCGGCAAGGAGGTGCTCCGGGTGGTGGCCGACTTCACCGACCTCACCACCGCCGCCGGCCCCACCGCCGTCTTTGCGGCTGCGCCAGACCTTCCACCGCCCGACGAGGCGGTCGATCTGACCGCAGGCGGCGGCATTCCCGGGGTCACCATCACCGACCGCGTCGAGTATCGAGCCGCACAGACGCCCGGCTGGGTGCTCGGCAAGCCGTCGGGTCTTCCCCAGGCCGAGTTCTGGATGCGATTCGCCGACGGTCGGAATGCCGACCCGCTCAGCCTGTGCTTCCTGGTCGACGCCGCCGCCCCAGTGGTGTTGGAGATCGGCCAACGCTCCATGACCATCGCCCTGTCCGTGCATGTCCGGGCTCGTCCGGTGCCCGGCTGGCTGGCCTGCCGGGTCGCCACCCGCTACCTCATCGACGGCTACCACGAGGAAGACTTCGAGATCTGGGACACCACCGGCAAACTGGTGGCCCAATCCCGCCAACTCGCCCTTATCCCAACTCGTGCGCCTTGAATTGCACCGTTGCAACTGTGGTTCGGTTCAGTTCGATCGGTCTGTGACGACACTTTCGTCCGACAGAGTGCTCGGGAGAAGCACGTAGGGCGTGGACCCGCAGAACCGGCTATCACAGTTCATCGCGCAGTGCGGTGAGCACCTCAACCTCGATCAGGTCCTTCGGCCTCCCGGCGGCGCGCTTCATGCGGATGAGGTCCTCGACATCCACCACGAGCACTGTTGCGATCCCGAGATCCATCTCGGTGGCCGCTCTGACCAGGCCGTCGAATCCCTGCGTGCCGGTCGGGGTGGCGAGGACGTCGAGGTTGCCGGCTGTGGTCACGAAGGTGAACGAGTCGCCAGCCGCCAGGGTCTCCGCGTCAATGATGAACGGCAGGTCTTCGTCGACACCCCGCAGCCGGGCCTCCAACTCCACCAGCACCGCCGCCAACCGGACGAGGTTGCCCGGCTCTCGTGAGTAGCAGATGTCCAGATCGTTGGTCACCGTCGGTGATCCCCACAACCGACCGGCCAGACCGCCGATGACGACGAACCGGACCTTGTAGGCGACGAGGGCTCGGAGGGCTCCGGCCGGATCGAACGCCGGCAGGCTCATCGACGGACCAACGCCTCGAGATTGCGGGCCTCGGTGGCCGCCAGGTCGAGGCGTTCCTTGGGCGTCAACCTGAGCAGCTCGCGCATGGCGCTCCGGTCCACCTCCGGTGCCGGGCGGATGTCCTCGGTGAAACCGCAGGCGTCGACGAGGCGGCGCATGGTGTCAACCCTGGGCGTCGACCTGCCCGACTCTATTCGAGCGATCATCGGCTGGGGGACACCCGAGCGCGCCGCCAGCTGCCGCTGGGTGAGACCGGCACGGCGTCGTACGTAGCGGAGGCGCTGGGAAGCATTCACGCGAAAATGATAACGTTCTCGATATCACCCTGGCGCGCTCGCCCTGCGAACCTGGCGGGCGGCCCACCTCGATGGCGGCGATGCGAGATCATCTACACTGCGAGACCCGCTGACCGTTACGTGTCAACGGTCTTACGGGCCCATAGCTCAGCTCGGTTAGAGCGCATCCCTGATAAGGATGAGGTCCCTGGTTCAAATCCAGGTGGGCCCACCAAAATGCTCTCGTTTGAACCCCGGCCAGGAATCTGGCTGGGGTTTCCTGTTTCCCAGACCAGCTCGCCGAACGGCCGCTCCCGCCGGTACCCCGGCCGGAAGTGCCGTCGGTGGTAGGTCACAGGTCCACCCTGGCCGCCATCGCCGGCCAGTCGAGCCGCCAGGTCATCCGCCATCAGGTCGCGCACCGGCTCGGTGATGTCGGCCCCGGCCACCACGTCGTCGTCAATCCAGATGTGCTCGAAGATCGCCTGGTTCATGAGGCGCCGACCACGGCCACTGAGATTGGCGTAGATGGCTTGCGCGTCGGTCACCAGGGTCAGAGCGCGTGCGGCAACGTCGTCAACGTCATCAAGCTGATGCTCCACCCCCGATGCGGCAGCCCGGGCACGGGCAAGCTCCCGGCTGATCCGATCCTGCTCCTCCTTGAAGAGGGC
>JACDBE010000125.1 GCA_013695075.1 Acidimicrobiia bacterium | reverse complement strand
CCATGGTGGCCCCGAAGGCCTCGCAGCTGCCCCCCAACCGGTATTCGACGGCGTCGACGGTGTCGAACTGGAACACGGTGGCGTTGAGGCTGGCCACCATGGCGGTGGCCACCGTCGGCTGGTCGAGACCGTCGAGGACCTCGAGCCCGACGAAGTCGACGATGGCGGTGCCGGAGTCGAGGACCACCCCGGCGAACACCCCGCTGCTGGCCTCGGAGAACACCGAGGTGAATCCCATCTCCCGCTCCGCCTCGTCGGGGCCCTCGACCATCTCGGTGAGGGTGGCGGTGAGCACCGTCGCAGTGGCCGGCACCGTGCGGTACACGCTCCCGGTGACGTCGGGCACCGGCGCCGAGCCGCAGGTGTAGAACACCCGTACCACGGTGCCCTGCGGGTTGCGAGGCGGCGGCTCCTGGCACCCACCGGGGATGACACCCTCGGTGGGGGGTGGTGCCACGGTGGTGGCGGTCACCTGCGGGAGGGTGGTATCGGTCGGTCGGGGAGCGGCAAAGCCGCCGGTGGTGGTGGTGGTGACCGCCGTCTCGGCGCGGGCGGCGATGCGTTCCGGGTCGGGTGGCCGCAGCACCCTGAGGAAGGTGGCCAGGACCACCAGCGCCAGCACCACGGTCACCGCCGTGGTCAACAGGCCGAGGAGGATCTGCAGGGTTCGAGGAGACATGCGCCGTTCATAGGAGAAACGCTCCGGGTGGGAGGGCGGTTCCGGAGCCTGGCCGGCGGCAAACGTTAGCCGGGACCGCCGTTGCGCCACTCATCCTCCAGCATGCCCCACACCGTATGGTCCAGCCAAGTGGAGCCCACCTTGACCTCCTGGCGCAGGGTGCCCTCGTAGCGGAAGCCGAGCTTCTCCGCCACCCGCTCGGAGGCCCGGTTGCCGACGGCGATGCGCACCACGATGCGGTGCAGACCCAGTTCGCCGAACCCGTAGTCGAGGACTCGGGCCGCCGCCTCGGTGCAGATGCCCCGCCCCGCCAGGTCGCTGCGTACCCAGTAGCCGACCTCTCCCACCAGGTTGACCCGGGAGACGTACCAGATGGAGATACCACCGAGGTGGCGCCCGGGATCGGGGGGTCCCAGCCCGTCGCCATAGCCGGTCAGGTGGCGGATGGTGAAGTCGTATGCCCTGCCCTCCTGCCACGCCGCCTGCGACTCGCGCACGAACTGCGCCGCCGACCCCCGGTTGTAACCGGTGGCCCATGGCAGCCAGGGGACCAGGTCTGCCCATGAAGCCACTACGGCATCGTGGATCGACACCACGTCACGGCGCCGGTAGGGGCGCAGCACCAGGCGGGGAGTTTCCAGCATCAGGCTCGACGGGGCAGCCATGGGCGCCAGATTATCGGCGCGGGCGCTCCCGTATCCTCGGGCGGTGCTCGATATCTGGACTCGGCTCTCGGCGTTGCCGCCCGTCGCCGAACACGACGGCGCCGTCTCGGCGGTGCTGGTGCCGCTGTACACCGATGGCCACAACGACACCAGGGTGGTGCTCACCAAGCGACCGACGGCGATGCGCACCCACCCCGGAGACGTGGTGTTCCCCGGGGGCAGGATCGAGCCGGGAGAGAGCCCGGTGGAGGCGGCGCTGCGGGAGTCCTGGGAGGAGATCGCCCTGCCCGCCGAGGCGGTGGAGGTCATCGGCGGGTTGTCTGCGGTGACCACCCGCGACCTCACCAATTGGATCGTGCCGGTGGTGGCCCGCATCGAGCGACCCGTCGAGCTACATCCCGACCCCGCCGAGGTCGAGGCCATCATCGAGCCCACCCTGGCGGAACTGCTCGACGAGGGCCGGTGGCGCACCTCGGAGTGGATGGGTACCTCGCTGTGGTTCTACCAGTTCGACGAGGGCACGCTGTGGGGGGCCACCGCCTTCATCGTCCGCCAGCTGCTCGGCTTCGTGCGCGGCAACGCCCCGGAATAGCAAAGGGACTGCGGGCAGCCCGCCTTATGCCGACTGGTTTACCAGGTCCCACAGGGCTTCGACGTGGCGTTGCTCGGTGGTGGTCTGCCCGATGGCCACCCGGACGAAGTTGCTTTCGTCGATGCGCGATGAGGTGACATGGAACCGCCCCGACCTGTTGATGGCGGCGGCGATGGCATCGGTGGCGGCGTCACCGGAGCCGTGGCGGAAGCTGACCAAACCGAACGGGGTCGGGGCTACCAGCTCCAACCGTTGGTCGGCTTCGACCTGGGCGGTGAGCCACTGCGCCATCTCCAGATGCTGCCTGACGTGGTGCCTGATCCCGGTGGCGCCGTAGCTCCGCAGCACGAACCACAGCTTGAGCGCCCGGAAACGGCGTCCCAGCGGCACGTGCCAGTTGCGGTAGTCGATCACCCCGGCGGTGTCCGCTGCGCCGGGGCGCAGGAAGGACGGGGTCATCGACAGGGCGTCGAGCAGGGGGCGCCGGTCGGCCACCCACAACACCGAGCAGTCGAAGTTGGTGAACATCCACTTGTGCGGGTTGAAGGTGTAGCTGTGCACCAGCTCCAGCCCGTCCTGATGGTGGCGCAGCTCGGGACAGATCATGGCGGTACCGGCATAGGCGGCGTCGACGTGGTGCCACATGCCGTGGCGCCGGCCGACCTCGCCCACCGCCCGCACCGGGTCGACGGCGGTGGTGGCGGTGGTGCCTACCGTCGAACAGACGAAGGCGGGGATCAGCCCGGCGGCGATATCCGCATTCACGGCCGCCTCCAGCGCCACCGGGTCCATGCCATAGCCGCCATCGACGTCGATGAGCCGCATGTGCCGGTAGCCGGCCACCCTGGCCCCCTTCTCCACCGACCAGTGTGCCTGCGCCGAGGTGTATGCCACCAGATCCGCCGGGTCGGCGGCGACGCTGGCGCGGTGGCGGGCGACCACCAGAGCGGTGTGGGTGGAGTCCGAAGCGCTCATCTGGATCACCCCACCGCCCGGTCCGTCGGTGCGCCACGCGGCGGGGACACCCAGCAGGTCGACCAGCCAGTCGAGGACCACGGTCTCGATCTCGGTGCAGGCGGGGCCGGTGGCCCACAGCATTCCCTGTTGGCCGAGCCCGGTGGACACCAGGTCGCCGAGGA
>JACDBE010000119.1 GCA_013695075.1 Acidimicrobiia bacterium | reverse complement strand
CCATGACAACTGAGCGCCACACGACAATCGGCCGCATCGCACTGATACCGATCGCTCTGATCGTGTTCGGCTGTGGCGACGATGACGGACCGACGGACGAGCCCGCAGGCGAAGCATGGGGTCCGCTCGCCGTCCTCGCCGGGCCACCCTCGGGTCACCGAGCCCTGATTGCCGGTTCGCTCGACATCGGAGAGAGCTGCGTGGTCATCCGGGAGGGTGCCGACGAGCAAAGCGTGCTCGTCGTGTGGCCCTCCGAGGGCACGACCTGGAAGTCGGAGTCGAGGGTCATCGAGTACAACGACGGTGAGCGAACCGTCGAACTCGCCGATGGGGCCGAAGTCTCCTTCGGAGGCGGCGGCGACAGCGTTGACGAGGGTGGACTCACCGCAAGCGAGTGGGTCGCCTCCATCGACGGCTGGGTGTCCGAGCCAGATCCTTCCTGTTCCGCCGACGTGCGATGGTTCGTCGGGGGACTCCCATAGAGTGCTACCGAGGACTAGTGGGATGGTGGGCATCTGCCGATACGCCATGACTGGGTCAGGGGGCGACGAGGTCTAGCCTGACCAGCGGCCGACCGTAGACGCGAGCCACCTCGACGAAGCCCCGGCGAGCGAACATGTCCATCGTCCCGTGGTAGAGATGGACGTCCCCGCGGGGCCCGTCAACCTCCACCGGGTAGCCCTCTACCGCGGTGGCCCCGTGCTCGGCGGCGTACCCCACGGCCTCGTCGAGCAGGGCGTTGGCGACACCTTGACCCCGGTCTGGCTTGGCGACGAAGAAGCAGGTGATGACCCAGCTGGGGGTGTCGTCGAACGCCTGATACACCCGGGCTCTTGGCGACGTCAGCCGGTCGTACTCCCCCCGGGGCCCCACCGCCACCCAGCCCACCGGTTCGCCGTTGCGGTAGGCGAGCAGTCCGGGCTGGTTGTCCCCCGCCACCAGCTCGGCCAGCTCGCGGCGACGACCGGCCGCACCCGCCGCCTCGAACGCGCCGGTGGAGTGGCGGAACCACATGCACCAGCACCCGGCGTAGGCGCCGTTCGATCCGAACAGCGTCTCCAGGTCGTCCCAGCGGTCGGCAGTGACGGGAACCGATTCGAGATCTGCCACGTCCAAGAGGCTACAGACCGCGATCCCGGGGTTCTTCCGGGCCATCGGTACACTCCGCACGCCCCGCTTCCCGGGGCGTCGACGCATGCAAGGTTGTTGATGTCCACCATCGAGATGCCCCGTTCCCCGGCGCCCCAGACCAAGCCACGCCGATCGAAACGGCGTGGCCGCACCGCCCTGTTGGTTGTGCTCGGCATTCTCGTGGCGGCGGTGTTCGCCGCCATCGCCTTTTTGGTGTGGACCGAGTCCAAGATCGATCGGATTCCCGCCACCGATCTGCAGTCGCTCAGCGCGGCACAGGGGATACGCAACATCCTGGTGGTGGGTACCGACAGCCGCGAGGACCTGCCCGAGGACTTCGAGGGCAAGTTCGGCGACTTTGCCGGCTCCCGCACCGACGTGATCATGGTGGCCCACATCGTCGATGGGCGGGGCCAGCTGCTCAGCATCCCCCGCGACTACCGGGTGGAGATCCCCGGCAACGGCACCGACAAGGTCAATGCCGCCTACGTGTTCGGCGGGCCCGATCTGCTGGTGCAGACCGTCCAGGACAACCTGGGGATCCCGATCCACAACTATGTCGAGATCGACTTCTTCGGCTTCGCCAACGTGGTCGACGCCCTGGGCGGGATCACCATGACCTTCGATCACCCGGTCCGCGACCTCAAGTCGGGTCTCGACATCGGACGGGGGACGCACCAACTCACCGGGCCCCAGGCGTTGGCCTATGCCCGCTCCCGGTCATTCGAGGAGCGCCGCGGCGGCGAGTGGCACACCGTCGACGGCACCGACCTGGGTCGCACCGGTCGCCAGCAGGAGCTGCTGATGCTGATGATGGACCAGGCCACCTCGCCGGGACGGGCCTTCAACCTGCCCGGGTTCACCACCGCCTTCGCCGAGCAGATCACCGCCGACGAGGGGCTGTCGCTGGGGGTCATCGCCGACCTGGGCCGGTCGGTGCTCGGCATGCGCAGCGGGGGGATCGAAGCGATGACGCTGCCGGTGGACATCGCCACCATCGACGGGGTCTCCTACGTGGTCGACAACGACGGCACCCAGCCGGTGATCGACGCCTTTCTCGCCGGCGACTCCTACCCGCAAGTGCAGTAGCCACCAGCGGCCGCAGCCCGACGGCCAGGGCGCCGTGCCACCCGCCCGCCACTACGCGGGTTTCGGCCGACCGGGGCCGAGTCGTAACGACGGTCGAAATGGCAGGCGGACTCCCATGCTGGCGGTAACCGGCGCTTCTTCCATCGCCAGTCGAGCGAAACCGCCTGGTCGGCGACCGTCGGCGGATCGTCGGAGATCCTGGCGGCGATTCCGGCCGAGGCCATCGTGGACACCTCAGGAAGTTCCTGGGTGTGGACCGGTGGGGTCTCGGTTCCATGCGGTGCGATCCGATCGAGTGAGATCGTGGAGATGGCCCCATGGCACTGTCCAATGGAGGTGCGGAAGTCAGCGGGGGGGATCGAGGGGTTCGACCTCGAACCTGCCGCCATCTTCGACCACCAGCACGCCCTCGCCCTTGGCCAGCGGGGGCACGGGATGTCCGGTGAGCCCGAGCACCGCAGCCTCGTTGGTGGGGCTGTGACCGACCACCAGGGCGCGCCCGCCATCGGGCAATGCCTCCAGCACCCGCCGCAGCGCCGAGCCCAGCAGCCGCGACTCGTGCTCGACCAGCACCGGGTCGACGGTGCGCATGGCCTCCACGTCAGCGCCCTCGCCGGCGGCCTGAGCGGCGGCACGCCAGCGATCCTCAACGGAGGAGCGCAGTGCGATGACATCGGTGATCGACACCTCGTCCTGACCGGCGGCGTGGCGCAGGATCTCCAGCATCTGGGTGGCGCGCCCCGCTCCCGTCGAGACAAACGCGGCATAGGGAGGGCTCAGCCGGTCACGGCCAATGGCCCTGGCGTCGGCGGCGCCGTCTGCGGTCAGCGCATCGCCGTCGTTGTCGGTGTGCCTTCGCAGCTCGATGTACCGCACGGTCCCTGGCGCTCGACGACCACCGGATCCCCCGGTCGGTGCTGGTCCGGACCGCAGCGTAGTCCGGCTCCATCGTCGACACCCTGAGTCCGGGCGGCTTCCACCTCGCCGACCGGGAACCCGGCCCAATACTCCCCGCTACCTTGGGGTGATGCAGGTGACCGCTGACGATCTGGTCGGGGTGCTGCGCGGCCGGGGCCTCCGTATCACGGCGCCCCGACGGTCGGTGTGTGCCATCCTGGCCGACGCATACGGAGAGCACCTCACCGCTGCCGATATCCACCGCCGCGTCGAAGACACCGAAGGAAGATCCATCGACCAGTCGACGGTGTACCGAACCATCGACACGTTGGAGGAGACCGGGCTCCTCACCCACACCCACCTCGGTCACGGTCCGCTGATCTACCACCTGGCCGGGGAAGCCCCCCACCAGCACCTGATGTGCCGCCGCTGCTCCCGGTCGATCGGGATGCTCGCCAACGAGCTCGAGCCCTTCTACGCCGAGATCACCCGGCTGACCGGGTTCGTCGTCGATCCCACCCACGGGGTGATCTGGGGGCTGTGCGCCGACTGCGCCGCCACTGGGTAACCACC
>JACDBE010000112.1 GCA_013695075.1 Acidimicrobiia bacterium | reverse complement strand
GTCCCGGCCATGGCGGCCCGCAGCGGGAGGGCGTCGGGGTCGGCCAGCTCGGCCAGATCGGCGCGGGTGTCCCCCAGCCGGGCAATGGCCTCATCGAGATTGGCCGCCTCCTCCAGATCCTCGGCGGCGTCCTCCAGCGTGGCGGCCACCTCCTCGTCGGTTGCCTCGGCGGCCGCCTGGCGCAGGTCGTCGATGGCGTCGGCGATGAGGGCGTCGTCGGCCTGACGGCGCTGCTGCTCGGCGTCTGCAGGCGATTCGGGGATGGCCAGTGCCAGGGCGGCGACCACCGCCAGCCCGGCCAACCCCAGCAGCCGGGTTGCCGGCAGCACGGCGCCGAACCCGGCCAGGGTGCGGCCCTCGGCCCATGCCGCCGCCTTGGTCACCTGGGCGTGTTCGAGGACATTCATCGGCAGGTGCCCGGCGAGCTCCAACGCCGTCGCCACCTGGTCCTTGGCCCCCAGCCGGGTATCGAGCTCGATGGCGGCGCGCCGCGGCGACGGGCGGCTGGCCGCGGTCCACACCGTCACCGCCGCCACCGCCAGCGCCCCGGCGACGAGGACGGCGGGTTCCGACCAGGGCAGCACCACCCGGCGCCCGATGCCGAGCAGCAGCGCACCGGCACCGGCCACCACCCCGATCGCCGCCACCAACCGGCGTACCAGGAACATGGCGGTGAGGCGCCGCCGCGCCTTTCCCACCAGCCGGGTGATGACCTCAGGCGGCATCCGGCGCCTCCTGCGGTGCCCGGCTGCGAATGACACGACGGCGGGGCACCGTGACCAGACGGCTCGACCGCCACAGCGCCAGGGCGGTGACCAGCGCCTGGAAGATCAGCACCCGCCACCAGATGTGGCCGCGGATGGGGTCGACCTCGGTGGGCGACGGCAGCATCTGCGCCTGTGCAACGAACCCACCGTCGAACACGCCCCCTTCCCGGACCAGGATCGCCTGGCCATCGGCGAAGCCACCGCCGAAACGGGCGAACGGGTCGTAGAGCTGGTCGACGCTGGCGGCGGCGAACCCCTGCCGCTTGATCAGCACGCTGCGGAAGGGCTGGTACGGCGAGGTGACGATCTCGCCACCGAAGCGGAGCACGTCGCTGGAGGCGTCCACCAACCCGAGATAGGGGTTGATCCACGACGAGTACAGCTCCCTGCCGTCGTCGCGGGGCATCCCCTGGCTGTACCGGGTGGACCCGGTGTCGTCGGGGCGCAGCAGCAGCACCTCGGCGGCCACCAGGGCGAAGCTGCCCATGACCAGGGCGGCGCTGACCACGTACGAGCCGAGCACCGCCCCCTGCACGCCCTTGGCCCGGGCCGAGATCCACATGGAGATGGCGCCGATGGTGACCGCGGTGCCGGCGACCATCGCCATCCCCATCACCGCCTGGAGCACGGTGACCCCGCCCAGCAGCACCGGGATCACCAGCAGCGGCAGCGCCACCACCAGCAACAGCAGGATGAACGCCAGCGACGACGCCAGCTTGCCGGTGATGATCCGCCACCCGCTGAGCTGGCTCACCTGGAGCAGCGGCAGCGTCTGACGTTCCCGCTCCCCCACGATGGTCACCGCCGCCTGCCCGGGCACGACGAACACAACGGCGGTGAGCAGCCCCAGCAGCACCGAATGGAGGATGAAGGCCCCCATCGAGGAGGCGGCGAACACCGAGCCCAGCCCGGACAGCCCGAAGCTGCCCAGCCGGCTTTCGGCGGTGGAGCGGGCGATGAGGTACGACAGGAAGGTGAGCGCCCCCGCCGCCAGCACCCACACCGACAGCAGCAACGGCGAACGTAACGAGCGGAAGCGTTCCTGGAGCTCGCGGCGGGCCACCGGGTTCATGACGCGGCACCCTCCGCCATGCCGCCGCCGCTGCCGTTGCCGCCAGCGGTGAGCTGGAGGAACAGGTCCTCCAACCCGGCGGCCTCGATGCGCCACTCGGAGACGGCGACCCCGCTGGCGACCAGCTCGCCGAGGACCGAGGCGGACACGTCGTCCCCACCGTCGAGCTCGAGGCGGACGAGGGAACGTTCGGTGTCGATGCGGGACACCTCGGGGCGGGCCCGCAACACGCTCTCGGCCCGCTCCACCGACCCGTCGTCGACCCGGGCGGTCACCCGGCGGGACAACAGCATCCGGGCCCGCACCTCGGGCACACTCCCCTGGGCGATGATGCGGCCCTGGTCCACCACGGCCAGGTGCGAGCAGATGCCCTCCAGCTCGGAGAGGATGTGTGAACTGATGACGATGGTGCGACCCATGCGGTGCAGCTCGCCGATCAGCTCGCGCAGCTCCACCCGGGCGCGGGGGTCGAGCCCGGACGCCGGCTCGTCGAGGACCAGCAGTGCCGGGTCGTGGATCAGCGCCCGGGCCAGCGACAAGCGCTGCTTCATGCCGCGCGACAGGGTGTTGACGTCGGTGTCGGCCTTGTCCTCCAGGTCGACGAGGGCCAGCAGGTCGGCGGCCACGGCGGGCCGGGCGGAGGCCCGGATGCGCTGGGTGGCGGCGAAGAACTCGAGGTACTCCACGGTGGTGATGCCCTCATACACGCCGAAGAAGTCGGGCATGTAGCCCACGTGACGGCGCACCGCCATGGCATCCTTGGCGGGGTCGATCCCGCCGATGCGCACCCGACCGCCGTCGCGGTCGAGCAGCGAGGCCATGATCAGGATCGAGGTGGTCTTGCCGGCGCCGTTGGGGCCGATCAGTCCCAGCACCGAGCCCTCGGGCACCGCCAGGTCGGCGTCGCGCAGGGCGTGCACCTTGCCGTAGCGCTTCTCCACCGAGGCGAACTCGACGATCATGCCGTCCACCGCAGGGCGAACGCTTGCAGCCGCAGCGCCTGATCCATGAAGGTCTCGTTGTCGGTGGTGGACACCTTGACCAGCATGTCGCCACCCGCCGAGACGTGGCTGGAGGGGTTGACGGGCCGCTCCCAGTGGAAGGCGACGAACCGGGCGGCGGCCCAGTCGTAGATCTCGACGGTGTCGAAACCGGTGACCACCCGCCCGATGGTGGCAGTGGTGGGAATCCCGGCGGGAACGCGGTAGTGGAACATCACAGATTCGGCACCGTAGGCGTAGATCTCGTCCCCGTACCGTTCCACGCTCGACGCCCCCCCCACGGACAGCAGCTGGGGGACGGCCGAGCCCAGCCCGACCAGGTCGCTATCGCTGAGATCGAAGCGGCGCACCACCAGTGTCGACCCGGTGCCGTCCGCTCGCTTCCCGTCCAGGTCGACCGCCACCGTCCGCTCGTCGGTGAACCCGAAGACGTACGAGGCGGTCTCCCGCAGCACCGGCCAGTTCGCCTCCAGATGCGATGCCAGCGGGCGCACCAACTCGTAGCCGACCTCGCCGCTGGAGGTCGCCGCCGGCACCACCGCCGGTTCGGGCGAGGCCGACCGGCCGGGGAGCACCTCCACCGACCCGGAAGCACCGGTGGGCAAGGGATCACGGGAACCAAAGCCGCGGCCGCCCACCACCACCCCCCACCCGTCGAGGGTCCAGCCGGTGTCGTTGGTGACGGTCACCATCAACCCCTCGGCGGTGGCCGCAACGGCGGAGGCGAGGCCGACGGCCCCCTCGTCCCAACGCAACCGGGTGCTGCCCAGACCGAGATCGTCGAGGTCGAACACCACGGTGCGATCCTCCACCACGCCTTCGACCATCGAGCCCCCGAACCCGCCGCCGGGTGGGTACGCCTGCCAGCCGTCGTCGAGGGCGAGGACATGGGCACCGCTGGTGGCCACCTGGACGAGGAGCCCGGTGTCGGACACGGCGTGCCCCTGCCCGTCGTCGACCACCACCGAGGCGTGGGTGGCGGTGAAGTCGACCAGCTGCGCCCTACCGACGAACCAGAATCCGCCGAGGAACAGCAGGCTCAGCGCCGGGATGGTCACCCACGACCACTCCGGCCTCCCCAGGGCCCGCAGCACCAGCATGTTGACCGGTCCCACCAGCACCACGAACAGCAGGATCCCCGCCAGCAGCCACGGCAGGGCGGGCACCTCCGCCTCCTGACCGTTCGACGCCGCCACCACCAGGCCCCCGTCGACACCCTGCATGGCGGAGTCGATGAGCTCGAAGTTACCCGGGGTGTCGCGGATGACGCGGCTCCACTCGGCAGCGGTGACATCGGCGGGGGCCGCCATCACCCCCAGCTCGCCGCTGCCCACCCGGGTGATGGCCACCGTGGTGCCGGCGAGCAGCGCCGTCCCCGTCGTCGCCCCGATCAGCCCAAGGTCTTCGGCGCTGCCGAACAGCCGGCCACCGTTGCGCACCCAAGTTCCCAACTCGGCCCTCGCCTCGTCGGTCAGCCGGCCCAGCGCGCCCTCCCCGGCCACCAGGTATGTGAGCGGGGCGATCCTGCCGTCGATCTGATCGGGTTCGAGGCTCACCACTTCGGGGGTGCCCTCCATGGGCGTGGTGCGGGCGGAACGGATCGAGGTGTCGATGCCGTCGATGCCGAGCAGCCCCACCATCTCGGTGCCGCCGAGGCGGACCCGGCCGGTGAACGAGGCCAGCTCCGCGCCCTGCTCGTCGCGCAGCGTCACCGTGTACGAGGTGCGCCGTTCCGGCCGCAGGCTGTCCAGGCGGTACTCCTTCACGCCCCCGGCGGGCACCTCAACGGCGACCGAGGTGACGCCGATGCTGCCGAAGTCCAGCTCCAGGGTGCCTACCACCAGCATCCGGGCCGCCAGTTCGACGTCGACCACCATCGGAGCGTCGGGGGCGATACGGCCGTCGAGACCGGCGGTGACCGTCATCGTCGCCGGCCCCGGGCGCACGGTGGTGGTGTTCGATCCCGAGCCCGGTGGGGTGGTGTCGGTGGGTTCGGCACCGTGCGCCGCCGGAACCATGGAGAGGGTGACGACCAGCGCCAGCACGGTCATCATCGCCGGTTGGACGAATCGCACCATGCGCAGGCTCTCTCGCACGACCATCAGACGCCTTTGCGGGGGTTGCGGTTCCCGTTCGGCGGCCACGGTAACCCCTGGTAGAGCCGGGACCGGGCTGCCCGCCGTGGGATCAGGCGGACCGGCGCAGCAGGATGCGTCGCTGCCGCTCGGAGCGGCCCCCCCACACCCCGTAGGTCTCCCTGGCCTCGAGGGCGTAGTCGAGGCACTCCAGCTGCACCGGGCACATGCCACACACGGCGATGGCGGCCGCCTCTTGCGCCTTGTCCTCCGGGAAGAACAACTCGGCGGCGGCGTCCCGACAGGCGGCGAACACCACCCAGGGCCGCTCGTCGGTGATCGGCACCGGCAACGGTCCTCCGGTCATCGGGGCTGCGACCATCGAGATGCACTCCTCCGTGCTGGCTCGGCAAGACCTTCTGTGTGTTGACGCCGATCTGGGCCCGTTTGGTTCCCGGTCCCGGCTGGAGCCGCCAGCCCGCAGAACTACACTCATTCCTCCCGTCCGCCGACCCCTGGGAGACGGTCTGCTGTACTTCGCATACACGGCGCGGATGTCACCGGCCCGCATGGCGGACGCCGCCCCCGGAGCCGAGTTCCAGTTCATCGCCCACCTCCCCCAGCACGGGTTGGAGTGGTCGATTGCCGACGGTGCCTGGGGTGGCAGACTCCCCAACGTGGTCCCCGACCCCAGCGGCACCGTGTGGGGGGCCGTGTTCACCGTCCCCGACCGGGAGTTCCCCGCCCTCGACGCCATTGAATGTGCCGAGGGACGGGCGGTGACCTCGGCGGAGGCCATGGACCGCAACGGCAAGCGTCACAACGTCACCATGCACGTCGGCTTGGTTGCCGACAACGGCAACGGTCATCACCAGCCGTCCGCAGAGTACGTGGCGCTGATGCTGGACGGCTCCCGCCACTGGAGTCTCCCCTTCGGGTGGATCGCCGGGCTCGAGGAGCAGCTGGCACCCCGCTCCTGAGCGGCTGGCCACCCCCTGAACCTGCGAACCCAGCGTGGCTCGCCACCAACTTCAGCGGATCACTGGCGCTGGCGACCTGCTGCGGCCTTAGGGTTGGCGGAATCGGCCGCCGCGATGCCGCTCAGGGCCATCTACCGTTGGCGTCGACGAGCCCGGGAGGCGACCGCGGTTCCGTCCTTCGGGGCGGGTCGAGGAAAGTCCGGACTCCACAGGGCAGGATGCTGGGTAACACCCAGGCGGGGCGACCCGATGGAAAGTGCAACAGAGAGCAGACCGCCGATGGGCCTCACGGCCACAGGCAAGGGTGAAACGGTGGTGTAAGAGACCACCAGCGCCTCGGGCGACCGGGGCGGCTCGGCAAACCCCATCCGGAGCAAGGCCAAGCAGGGACAGGGTGGCCCGCCCGTCACGTCCCAGGTGGGCCGCAAGGAGCCCGGCAGCAATGCCGTGGCCAAGACAGATGGTCGCCCACGACAGAATCCGGCTTACACCCGGGCTCGTCACCCTCCCCCCGACGCCAACCTAAGGCCGTAGCAGGTCGCCATGACACGCGATCCGCTGAAGTTGGCGGGTAGGGCGGCCACAGACCGGCTTCGTGGCTGTTTCACGGGGTCGCCTGCGGGCCAGTCTCGGACCGGATTCGGCCGAGAGCCTCGGCCATCGCCGCGTACTCGGCGCCGTGAATCGGGGGGCGGATCTGTAGCGATCCGAGGTGGAAGGCGATCGACAGCCGAGCCTGGAAGGCGGCCATATCCGGGTCGGTCATCTCGCCGAACAGAGCCGCCAGGTAGTCGAGTTGCGCGGCGTCGACCTCCTCGAGCATCTCCCGCACCGGCTCGGCGATGACGGCCCACCGCCGCACCGCGATCTCGAGCCCCGGGTCGTGGCGGGCGAGCTCGGCCACGAGCTGATGCAGCCGGAGCTGGGGTGAGGCCACCGGGTCGACCTCGGCGACGATGTCGGCGAACCCGACATCGCGCAGGTGCTCGACGAAGGCGGCCACAAACCCTTGTCGGCTGCCGAAGTGGTGGTAGAAGGATCCCTTGGTGACGCCAGCGCGGCCCGTGAGCCGCTCGATGGTCAAGGCACCAGGCCCTTCCTCGACCAGCAGGGTTTCTGCCATGGCGAACCAGTCGTGTGGAGTCAGTCTCATGCTCTAACATACCATGTGGTATGGTATGGTCGTCATCGGCAATCAATGGAGAGAGTGCACGGGATGGAGATCAAGCAACGAGTGACACGGCTAACGGGGCTCGGATTCCGCAAGGTGGGTCTCCGACGCGCTCGCGGCGACGACGGCTCGGCGCTGACGGCAGCGCTGGCCACGATGCGCCGCAAGCGCTACTGCCTGCTCGTCACCGAATCGGAGGTCGGGCCTTCCGCCCGGGTCGTGCAGCCACACCGGCCCGACGAGCAGATGGCTGTGCACCTCGGAACGTCGGCCGGATCACGCAAGGCGGACGAGATCGCCCGTCAGGCAACGGCACTGCTCGTCTACCAGGACGACTCCCGAGCCGCCTGCGTGGTCGCCCGGTGCACCGCACAGCTGCTGGACGACGAGGCGTCCCGCCGCCGGTGGTTCATGCCCGGGTGGTCGGCCTTCTGGCCGGACGGACCAGGGCCGGACTTCATCGTCATACGGTGCGAGCCGCAGGAGCTCGAGGTCTGGGACGCATGGCGAGGGATTACTCCGCCTCCGTTCGGGCTAGCGAGCCATCACCTGCACCGGACCGACGCCGGGTGGACGGGGCGCAGCACCAAGCCGGTGACGACAGAATCGGCCTCAAGGCAGCCGGCTCAGATCCGCCCACACCCAAGGAGAAGTCACTTTGGACACATCTGACCCCCACATCACGCGGAGATTCGCCATGCCCGATCTGTCCGTGAGGATCAAGCTTGCTGCGGTGTGGACCGCGCTCATGTTCCTGTACGTCTACGCCGACCTGCTGTCCTTCTACCGGCCCGGCGAGCTGGCCGAGATAAGCGCCGGCACCATGGGCCCGTTCGAGGTCAGCCAGGGCACGCTCTTCATCGCAGCCGTCATCGTGATCATTCCCGCCCTGATGATCGTCGTCTCCGCCGCGGCGCCCTTCCCCCTCGTCCGCCAGCTCAGCCTTGGTGTGGGTGTCCTCTACGTTCTCGTCAGTGTCAGCAACCTCATCGGTGAGTCCTGGGCCTACTACCTGTTCTTCGGCGTCCTCGAGATCGGGCTCGCCGCGCTGGTCGTGGCTTACTCCTACCGATGGCAGGACGGCAGCGTGTCGCCATAGCCGAGCCGGTCGGGCCAGTCGGCGCGACACCAACCTAAGGCCGTAGCAGGTCGCTATCGACGGTAATCAGCTGAAGTTGGCAGGCGGCCCAGTAGACGGGCGTCGCAGGCGGCGGGCCCCTGAGGCGCGCTTTGGTCACTCCGCCGGTGTCACCGGCAGGGCCTCGATGGCCTCCAGCTCCAGCTCCAGGTTTCGGCTCGGGGAGCGGGTGTGGGCGGCACCCAGGGACTCGACGGCGATGCGGGCGTACACCCCAGCGGTGTCCTCGTCGGTCGCCGCCAGGTCGGTCAGCACCCTGCGGATCTGGATGGCCAGCGTCGGTCCCACCGTGGCCACCATGTCGATCTGCCAGGCACCGTCGACCAGCCGGGTGATGACCTCGGTGGTGGCGGCGTCGACAACAACGGTCACGGCTGCGTACTGCCCGGTGCCCGAGGCGAACGCCTCGGTGGCGGAGATGTCTACCTCAGCGACGGGCACCCCGAGGACCCGGGCCAGAGCCTCTGCGAAGCTGGACCAGTACGACCGGCGGGTGGCGTCAGGGAGCCCAGACTCCGCCACGGCGGCGAACTGCTCGACGGTGAAACCATTCTCGGCGCCTGCCACCAGGGCCACGTTGGTGGGGTCGACGATGCCGTCGATGGTGGCCACATCGCCGGTGGCCACCGCATCCAGCCAGACGGCGACGGCGGCGGTCGGGGAAGGCTCCGCCTGGGCATCGTCGGCGCTGTCACCGGAGCATCCGACCAAGGCCCCGGCAATGAGGACGGCGACGACGACAGAACGCATGACCGGGGAGCCTACCGACCCCCCTCCTACACTCGACCGGGTGAATTCGCCGGGTAGGGCAGCAGGGATCGGGCTCGTGGCCGGGTTCATCGGAGGTCTGTTTGGGGTGGGCGGCGGGATCATCGTGGTAC
>JACDBE010000108.1 GCA_013695075.1 Acidimicrobiia bacterium | reverse complement strand
GGCCTCGACGGCGTCGACCGAGGCCGCACTGGCTAGGGCCGCCATGGCCTCGGCGTCCAGCGGCGTATCAGGGAGCACCGTGGACAGCCCCCCGTCCAGCAGAACGTCTCCGCACGAAGCCTGGAGGGTGGGGACATAATGGTCGACAGGGTGACCGGTCGACGACGTCGAGGTGCTTGCCTCCGGTGCCGGGGTCGGCACCGTGTCGGTCCCTGCCTGCAACTCAGCCGGCGGGTCGCCGCATCCGCCCAGCACCATCGTCACCACCAACAGCGGGCCGAGCGACCGCAGGGAGGGCCACGCCCTCGCCAGGGACATTCGCCTCATGAGGGTTAGACAGCGCCGGCGGTGCTCCGGTTCCCCGATGCGCCAAGTGTTCCGGGGCACTACCGGCGCCCTTGGTACGGGCAAGCGGACAGAGGTCAGGCGGCGATGGCGGACCCGATGACGGCCTGGGCGAAGTAGACGACGAAGGCAGCCGCCACTACCCACATCAGCAGCGGAACCTGGGCTGCCTTGCCTCGTACCAGCTTTATCAGGACGTAGGTCACGAAACCGGCACCGATGCCCACGGTGATGCTGAACGTCAGCGGCATGAGGACGATGGCCAGCAGGGCGGGGAAGCCCTCCTCCAGGTCGCCGAAGTCGATGTCCTTGATCAGCGAGCACATCAGGAAGCCGACCAGGATCAGCACCGGGGCGGTGGCCGAGTTGGGGATGAGCGGCGCCAGCGGTGACAGGAAGATCGACAGCAGGAACAGAACTCCCACCACCACGGCAGTCAGCCCGGTCCTGCCGCCTTCGGCCACCCCGGCAGCACTCTCGATGTAGCTGGTGTTGGAGCTGACCCCGGCGGCGCCACCGGCAACCGCACCTACCGAATCAACCAGGAGCAGCGGGCCTACCTGGGGGATCGAGCCGTCCTCGTCGGTCAGCCCGGCCTGTTCGGCGATCGCGGTGGCGGTGCCGATCGTGTCGAAGAAGTCGGTGAGCATGAAGCTGAAGATGGTCAGCAGTGCGGTCAGGATCCCGAGCAGGGTGAAGACCTCACCCAGGTCGAACTGGCCAAGGGTGGCGAAGCTGGGGGCGACGGTGAGGTCGTCGGGCAGCGTCTGAACCCCCATGATCAGCCCGATGGCGGCCGTCACCAGGATGGCTATCACCAGGGCGCCCTTCATCCTGCGGGCGTAGAGCAGGATCGTGATGGCGAGGCCGACCAGGGTCAGGGCGGCGACCGATGAGTTGGGGAACACGAACTCCACCGGCACCGGCCCGTCACCCGTGGGCTGGCGGATGAGCCCGCCGTTGACGAACCCGATGAAGAGGATGAAGAGGCCGATGCCAACCCCGATGGCCCGCTTCAGCGCCAACGGGACGGCATTCATGATCGCCTCCCGGAACCCGATAAGGACCAACAGGGTGACGACGATGCCTTCCCACACGATCACCCCCATGGCCCCTTCGGGGGTGAGCCCCTGCCCCAGCACCAGGCCGAAGGCGACGGCACCGTTGATCCCGAGACCGGCGGCCATGGCCAGAGGGTGGTTGGAGGCCAGACCCATAGCGATGCTGAGGACGCCGGCGACCAGGGCGGTTCCGGCGGCCACCGCCGCCACATCGAGCCCGGCGGCACCGAGGATCGATGGGTTGACAAATATGATGTAGGCCATCACCAGGAAGGTGGTCAGGCCGGCCCGCACCTCGGTGGCGACCGTCGATCCCCGCTCGGTGATCTTGAAGTAGGAGTCAACGCCTGAAACGGTCTCGACGGCTTCGGATTCGGTCGTCATCGCTCCTCCGGATCGGCTGGCATCACAGTACCGATCGCGCCTGCCCCAGCCCGGTATCTCCATACAGCCGGACCGCGTCACCACCTACGATCCGGGCCGGGCCTCGTCAGGCGTGTCGGTGCGGTGAAGGTCCGCACTGGTCGAGCTGCTCCCACACAACGGCGATGTCATAGTCGGCAAGGGCCCGGTCACTGGAAACGACCGGCAGGTCGAGGTCCATGGCCTGGGCGACGAGCAGGCGGTCGAAGGGGTCGCGGTGATGCAAGGGCATGTTGCCGACTGCCCACACCTGGTGGCGGGTGATTGCAACTTGGGAGAACCCGATCTCGGCGATGGCTCGCGGGAGGTCATCGGGCACACGCAGTTTGCCGATCGAGCGCTTGATGGCGATCTCCCACAAGCAGACGTCACTCACCCCGTATCCCTCCGGCTCGGCTCTGATCCTCTCCGCGATCGCTGCGGGAAGTCGAGGGTCGTCGGCGAGGGCCCACAGGAGTGGTTGGGTGTCCAGCAGCGCCGCGGTCACACGTACGGCTGCCACTCCGGTCCCAGCTCGTCGAAGTCGTCGGCGATCCAGATCTCGCCTCGCAGGGCTCCGATAGGCGAGCGCCGACCTCGCCCGGGTGGATTGAGCGCAACGATCCTTGCCACCGGCCGGCTCCCTCGGCGGATCGTCACCTCCTCGCCTCGTTCGGCACGGGCAATGAGCCGGGAGAGCTGGCTCTTGGCCTCGCTGATGCTGACGGCCTCATTCATGTCCATACCATACACACTTACCTGGCCAGGTTGGCCAGGCAGATGTGGTGGCACCTGGACGGCCGAACTCGTAAGCCATGATTCGCTGTCCTAGGCCGCCTACGCTGGCGCGGTGAGGGTGGCGAGCACGCGCGGCGAGTCGCCGCGCCAGCGCCACGACATCGTGGACTCACCCGACGGGGCGCGGGTGACCGGAACCACCGTCCGCAGCGTTTCCCGCTGGCTCGAGGGCGCCTCGCCACGGCGACCGACCGAGGAGCGCCTGCGTGAACTCAAGTCTTTGCTCGATCTGGTCCGCCGGGTGTTGCGCGAGGAGCCAGCACGCCTGTGGATGCGCAGCCCAAACCCGGCCGCTCACCACCTGGCTGGCCGCCCACACCGTCACCAGATCCGCCGCAGAATGAACCCGTGAGCGGAACCGAGGCGATCGGGCAGACCCCTGCCGGTTACCGGTTGCGGCAGTTGATGGGTCATTTCTTGTACCTGTCGGCACCGCCCGCCTCGTCGCAAGGAGAGGGTTGGTCATGG